>NZ_CFKYFN010000036.1:0-139246 GCF_985060555.1 Odoribacter sp.
TCAGCGCACGCAATAATCCCAGCGTGAAAGTGGTTTTTCCGCTGCCCGACGAAGCTGCACCGATGAGAAATTGAGATGTATGCATATTTTCCGCAATAGATAGTGATTCATTTTTACTTCACGATGATTTCGTCCGTGAACAACCAACCGCGTAAATCCTTGTCCGAACGGGCCTGGTAACGCACGTAACGGGTCGAGGCACATCCTGTCCAACCGAAGTTTCCAAAGCAGACCGGTTTTTCTTTCGATACCTTGTATTCCTCTCGCTTCGCTTCCACGAAATTCTTCCCGTCTGTCGAGAAAGAAACGATCACTTCGCACGGCAAAAACACCTCGGGATTCACCACTTGAATAAAAGTTGCCTCCACGGAAGTTATGCAAATGGCTTTCCCCAGGTCGATAGTTACATCGAGGCGGTCCCGCGATATAAATCCCTGCCACGCGCCATCGGAATACGTCCATCCCCCGCGGATGCCATCCGTCAGGGTCTTATCCCCCTGCGCTTTGTAATGTTCGTTATAAGGAGCATTGTACACCACCGGTTTCCCCAATGCCAAATGAACGACCTTTTCCTTTGCTTCGGGACGTTCCCCTAACTCTTGCTCCAGGGGAAAAGGATGGTACCCCCGGTCACGCAACCATCCGATCTCCCGGCATACCCGCCTGCGAAAATCAGGATATGACTTGTTGGCAGGTTCACTCCACGCCACTTCAGCGATAGCCAACAAACGGGGATAAGCCATATATTCGTAATGTTCATCGGTAGGGATATACTCCGCCCACAAATTGCCCTGCACGCCATAAATCAATTTCGCCTCTTCCTCTGTGAACGCGGGAGATACCGGGTCATACGAATACACGTTAGCCAGTGGCAAATACCCCCCGCTTGCTTCCGGCTGAAACTGCGGTGCATCCTGGTAACTATCCAGATAACAAAATTTTCCGGGAGTCATCACGACACGATGCCCGGCTTTCACGGCCCTTACTCCGCCTTCCTCGCCCCGCCACACCATCACCGTGGCATTCGGAGCCAACCCGCCTTCCATGATCTCGTCCCATCCCAACAACTTACGCCCGTGGCCGTTCAAAAACTTCTCCACACGGCAAATCAGATAACTCTGTAATTCATCCTCGTTCTTCAACTCCTCGTCCGCCATCCGCCGCCGGCATTTCGGACAACTCTTCCATGCCTGTTTGCCAGCCTCATCGCCCCCGATGTGAATATATTCCGACGGGAAAAGCGCCATCACCTCGGTAAGTACATTTTCCAGAAAAGTAAACGTTTCCTCGTTACCCACGCAAAAATCAGACCCCTTATAAGGTTCACCCGCACACGATAAACCGGGATAAGCCGCCAATACCTCTTCCGAATGGGCAGGCATCTCTATCTCAGGAATTATCGTGATATGGCGTTCCGCCGCGTAACGCACCAGCTCCCGGATATCCTCCTGCGTGTAATACCCGCCTTGAGCGGCAGGATCCTCCCGCTCGCAATACTTGCGTCCATCGGCAGTATTCCACCATTTCTTCCATTCCGCTTCCGGGCGCCACGCTGCAAAACTTGTGAGCCTCGGGTATTTTTTGATCTCGATACGCCAACCGGCGGCATCCGTCAAATGCAAATGCAAGCGGTTCAACTTATAACGGGCCATAGCGTCTATCTGCTTCTTGACAAACTCCTTCGGGCGGAAATGACGCGAAACATCTATCATGAATCCGCGGTACCCGAACCGCGGGAAGTCTTTAACCGTCACCGCCGGAACTGTCCAGCCTCCCCGTTCATCCGGCTTCATCAATTGCAGCAATGACTGCAAACCGTAAAACAAACCGGTTGCGGTAGAGGCCGATACCGTCACTATTTCCGGTTTAACTTCCAAAACATACCCTTCGGGATGAATGCCCGCATCGGATATTTTTTGAAAAAATACGACATCCTTGCCCGTATGATCTTTTCCGTGCCATTCTTGTCTCCCCGTAGATAACTCCGCTGCCGCGTAATTGACTAAACTTTCCTTCTCCGCTCCACTCAGATTGGTGTGCCATGCCGTAACTTCCGATATACGGAACTCTCCTGTTCCCGGGAGTACTTCCCTCGGGACAGGAATCACCCTTTCCTCCTGTGCCGACAATGTTCCCCAGACACCCAGGAACACGCTGAAAAACAGATTCCGTACAAACGACATATCTTCCGAATCTTTCTTTAATTCACTACTATTTCATCCACAAACAAAAACGCCGGGTAACCTTTCCCGGGATGCCAATCGGGCATTACATTCTCGGGAGAAGCCATAATCCGCATGTAACGGGCTTTCACCGGGGCAAATGTCTGCTTATGCACGTACAATCCGTTACGGTCGGATTCCTGCATCTCCGGGTATTCCCCGAAAAACACGCGCTCAAAATTTTTCCCGTCCTCCGAAACCTCTATGGCCACGGAACGCACGTCGAATATCCAATCCCCTTTTTCTACGCAATTGTGAAATGTCACGGAAGAGATTTCCTCAACCCGGCATAAATCGATCGTCACATCCATATCATTACCCCGGAAAGCGATCCAACGCCCCGTTTTATAATTGCCATTCCCCTGCAAACCATCGACAAGAGTCGTGATTCCGTTGAACTTGTACTGCTCGTTTATGGGCTGGTTAGCGACTATCGGCTTGCAAGTCGATTTGCCGAAAGTGATCTTTTCCGTCACTACGCGGCTGTTTCCTGAGGGACGCACCGCCATCGCCCGAAACGTTCCGCTTTGACTGACAGACAACACCCCCGCCGTCACCGGCGACTGAACCGTGGGTTCCGTCCCGTCCAGCGTATAATGAATCGGTGCGTCGTCAATCGTGCCCGTGAAAATATCCACCGTCCCGTTTTTCGTGTTAACGCGATAATCTGCCGTCACATCGAATATATGCTTCGCGTAATTATATCCCAGGGCATCGTACAAACGAGTCAGCCGCAACAATCGTTCTAGAAAATCAGCGTAATCTTTCTTCTCCGGTTGGCTCCACTGAATTTCGCAAAGAGCCGCCCAGCGCGGTAAAGCCATGTATTGTAATTGCGGGAAAGTGGTGATATATTCCGTCCAATGGTTCGCCTGCACGCCTTTGATAAACTTCTGCTCGTCAGAAGTGAGCATTGAAGGTATGGGTTCGTAACCATACACGTGTGCTAGCGGGGAGTAACCTCCATTCGCTTCCGGTTCTTCCTCGGTATCCTTGCTCTGGTAATGATTGAAATACAAGTAAGTGTCCGGAGTCATGATCACATCATGATGTTGGCGTGCGGCCTCGATACCTCCACCTTCCCCGCGCCAGGACATCACCGTGGCATTCGGGGCCAAACCGCCCTCCAGTGTTTCGTCCCAGCCGATCATCCGGCGCCCGTGTTCATTTAAAAATTTCTCCGCGTGGCAAATAATAAAACTCTGCAAATATTCCTCCTTCGTGTGCCTGTCGTCACCTTTGATACCCAATGCTTTGATACGGGCCTGACATTTCGGGCATTTTTCCCATCTCACCTTGGGGCACTCGTCTCCTCCTACGTGAATGTACTCGGAAGGAAAAATCTCCATAATTTCTGTCAATACGTCATCGATAAAAGTCAACACGCTGTCGTTCCCTGCACAAAGCACTTCTTCGGACACTCCCCACATTCTCCACACTTCGTACGGACCTCCGGTACACCCCAAATACGGATACGCGGCCAATGCCGCCTGCATATGTCCCGGCAAATCGACCTCGGGGATCACGGTAATATAGCGTTCGGCGGCATAGTCCACTATTTCCCGTGCTTGCTCCTGCGTGTAAAAACCGCCATACGGCTTACCGTCATATTTACCGCTATTATGCCCGATCACCGTTTCCGTGCGACGGGAACTTACTGTTGTCAACTCAGGATATTTCTTTATCTCGATGCGCCATCCCTGGTCGTCGGTAATATGCCAATGTAATCGGTTCATGTTATGCAAAACCATCATATCGATAAACTTCTTCACCTCGTCTACCGTGAAAAAATGGCGGCACACATCGAGATGTACCCCCCGGTAACCGAAACGCGGCTCGTCTTCTATCCCGACAGCGGTTAATACGGGAACACTGTTCGCCTTTACAGGGATAGCCTTGCGCAACGTTTGTATGCCATAGAATACGCCTGCCTCACTTGCCCCGGCAATCACTACTCCGCTGGCAGACACATTCACACGGTACCCTTCCGGATTTTTAATACTCGAATCTAATTGTAACGTTACATTTTTCTTCCCGCGCGAACCGGTTTCCACCCGGTAATCCCGTCCGGTAGCCGCTTTCAGGTAATCCGCCAGAAACAAAGCGTTGTGGCGCATTGCCTCGTTCTCTCCCGGGTAAACAATACACACGCCATCATCCAACACGAATTCCCCGCCTGAAAAATTCTCCCGGATTTCCAGCAGGGCAGGAATAATTTCGTAACACGCCTCACTCTTTCTCTCTGAACACGCTAAAAACCAGCCGGCTAAAGCAATCACGCTGACTGTTCTAAATAAATTTTTCATAATAACCATTTCATAACTACAAAAATAACACATGCAAATAAAATAACAAACACGTGCCCGAAGTAATAGGAGAATAATATAAAACGCCATCTCTTTTTTTACCGGTGTTTCGCTTTTAACAAGACCGGATTCGGTTCGACTGTCGTTCCTGAGTCGTAGGCTTCCTGGGCGTATCCCGGTAGTTCATTGAATAATTTCCCGGTTTGTTGCAGGAGATTTTTTTAATTTTTTCTACCTTTGTCACAATTTTGGTGATGTAATAGATTTCATCCGTTACATAAAAGGGAATCCGGTGAGAATCCGGAATAGTGCCCGCTACTGTGAATCCCGTAATTGATAAGTTTCTTATGCCACTGTCCAATGGAGGATGGGAAGGTCGCTTTTCAGGGATAAGTCAGGAAACCTGCCGGAATTATACAGAAAATAAGCATTCCCGGGGTCAGAAATGTGATCGTTAAATGTCTAATTTTCTATCGATTAATGAAAAAGTGGTGTGCGCTGACAAGCGTTTTGTTGTTTGTCATTGGTCAGGTATGGTCGCAAACGACTATCAGCGGTAAAGTGGTGAGTGTTGAATCCGGGAATCCGGTAGATGGTGCCAATATCCGGGTAGACCATAGTCTTGCGGGTTGTTCGACCAATGCTAAAGGAGAGTTTGTCCTTCGGAATCTGCCCGAAGGAACCCATGAGTTGCGGGTGACTCATGTCAGTTATGCTCCCAGATCGGTTACGGTAAAGAGCGGGGAAAGCCAGGTCGTTGTGCAATTGGAAAACAGCTACATCAATATCGGTCAGGTTGTAGTCACCGGAACGGGAACACACCGGCGGATGAAAGACAGCCCGGTGCCGGTATCGGTTATTACGGCTCAGGATATCCGGGAAGCCAACCTCTCGACCATGGAAGAAGTATTGACTAAGATGAATGCTTCGTTTGCTTTTGTGACGAGCGGTATGGGGACAACCATGAGTTTGAACGGCCTGAATGACGATTATATACTGGTGTTGGAAAATGGGCGCCGGCTGGCCGGGGATGACCGGATTTCCCGTATCAATGTCGCTAACATCAAGCGGGTCGAGATTTTGAACGGTGCTGCCTCGGCGCTTTATGGAAGCGATGCGATAGGAGGGGTGATCAATATTATTACCGACGATGCGAAGAATGTGATGCAGGTTTCCAGTGATACCCGTTATGGGAGTAAGGGGCGTTTCTCGGAGGCTGTGAATGCAGATTTTAACCGGGGTAAATTCGGTTCGTATACCTCCTATCAACGCTTGCAGGCCGACGGATGGCAATTGAATGCTTTGGAGGCTGCTTATGCGACGGATAAAGAGACAAAACGGAAATATCGTAATCCGGAAAAAGACAAGGCAACGGATAAGGAAGCTTCGACAGCCTTTTATTCCAATACAGTGAATCAACGTTTTACCTATGCGGTGAACGATCGTCTCACCCTGGGGATAAGGGGTACGTATTATAATTGGGAGAACGATCGGCCGGCATCGGTGTATAAATACAATATGGAGCATGAAACGTATACTTATGGCGCAGGAGCTAAATATATGATCAATAAATCTGCTTATATCGATGCCGATTTTTATTCCGATAATTTCACTTCGCGTTACGACTCGGTCAGTAAGCCCGGAGAAGCTTCCCGGGGGAAAGATACCCGGAAAAAAGTACATTATTACAATGGTTCGTTAAAAGGTATTTTTAAACTCGGACAGGCACAAAAATTTTCTGTGGGTATGGAGTATGTGAAAGAGACATTGATGAGTGCTACCGATGATCTGGATGGGGAAAATATGTATACGATGGCTCTTTTCCTGCAGGATGAAATCCGGTTGTGGAAGAATTTTCAGGCTGTGGTCGGGTTGCGGTATATCTATAACGAATTTTTTAAAAACTATGCTACTCCCAATGTTGTCTTGAGTTATAAGTGGGGCGACCTGAATTTCAGGGCATCTTATGCTTCCGGTTTCCGGACTCCTACCTTATCCCAGTTGTATGCCACGGATGTGGCGAAAACGACGGATATGGTGACGATTCCTAATTTTAACCTGAAATCCGAGAAAAGTGATTATTTTATGCTGAATGCAGAATACGTACACAATAGAATTTCGTTTTCTGTATCCGGATATATCAATAAAATCCGGGATATGATCAACTACCGGGGAATCGATCCGGCTATAGCCGAACAGTTGGGGTATGGTAAACACAATGAGGCCCAACAGCGGGATAATATAAGCCGGGCTGAGGTAAAAGGGGTAAAAGCAGTATTGAATGTATATGCCGGAGCCGGTTTTTCGGTGGGGGGAAGTTATCATTTTATGGATACCGAAGATAAGACAACTCAGGAACCGATCGATAAAAGTGTGAAAAATGTCTGGACGGCCAATGCCCGCTGGGGACACCGCTGGGGATTATATCATCTGAATGTCAACCTTAACGGTCGCATCCAGGAAGGGCGCTACTCTAAGACCTATTATTACGATCCTGCTCCCGGTTTTTCACAATGGGATCTGAATACCCGGCATTCTTTTAACTTGAAATCGGTGGTATTGGAACCGGGGTTCGGGGTGGAAAATCTTTTCGACAAAGTCGACGACCGCCCCTGGAATAGTAATTACTCGACTTTGAATCCCGGTCGTTCGTTTTATGTCAGTTTGTCTGTAAGATTTAATTGATGCGACTATATTGTTTTTGAATTTTATATGGAACATATCCTCTTGCTTTTAGCAATATTGGCACTGGTAAAGTCGGTGTGGGTGATGAGTTTGTGGCCCGGGAAACGGTGTGTTTTAGTATTTGGTTGCATATGTGTGGTTTTTATCGTTTCAGTCCATGATTGTGTCATAGAACTGGGAAAGCCTGTCTTTGACCGGTGGATTTCTGATTATGATTCTTTACTGGATCTTTCCCTGTGGGCTATGGCGGATCTTTTACTGACTGCTTTTCAATGCCGGGTTGCTATGCAATACCGGTTCGGCGGTTCTCTGAAGTTTTGGGAAAAAATGCTATTGTATTGTCCACCGGTAATTATTTTCCCTGTCTTATTTTATCTTCATTTCTCTTTTTTTTATTGGTTTCCTGGCCTGAGTTTCGGACAAGGGACAGGTCTGTTCGGTGTTTGTATTTTGGGTATAGTGAGCGGGGGAACCTGGGGAGTAAAGAAGTTGTTGCCTGAGGTGGAGCTGCGTTTGGAATTGACCGTTCTTTTGGCTTTATTTCTTTTGGCAGGGATTGTGGTGTGTACGGTCTTGCATCCTTCGATACAAGTGGTTCCTGCCATCCGGACGGCGGATTGGAGGCAGACGCTTGAAGTTGCCGGAGTAATGTTATTTTTGATTTTCGGAGGTTTTATCCTGTGGAAATGGCGGAAGTGTAAAAAATGAAATTCAGAATATAAATCTTTAAATCATGGAAAATATTTCGAATGTATTGTTTTGGATCTCTAACGGTTTGTTGGTACCTGTCATTGTAGGTTTGTTATATTTTTTTATCCGGGCTTTGTTTCTTTTAGGGGGAGTTTACGGGGAATATCTCGAACGTAAAAAAACAGAACGGGATTTGAATGAAAAGTTGGAAAATATGGCTGAAGAGGAGGTGTATGGATTTCGGACGGATTTGGGGAAAATGCAACCGACTCCTTTTGTCTTTACCGCCCGGAAGTTGTTGGCTGACGGGATGACTTCCATTCACCGGGATCGTCTGATCGGCGGATATGAAATACAGGAAAGTGCCCGTTTGAATATGGCAAAAAATCTGACGAAATTTGGTCCGATTCTGGGATTGATGGGTACTTTAATCCCTATGGGACCGGCCTTGGTGGGACTTTCCACCGGGGATGTGGCATCGATGGCTTATAATATGCAGGTTGCTTTTGCAACTACTGTTATCGGATTATTTTCGGGTGGGATAGGTTATATTTTGTTACAAGTGAAACAACGGTGGATCGACCGGGATCTGTTGAATCTGGATTTTTTGGCGGGATTGGCCGGAAGGCTTGAGGAACAGGCAGGAAAGGAGGAGATCCGATGAGTCGCCGGCATTTTAATCATCGGGAGGAACATGATCCTGTAGGGATGCTGTCTAATCTGTTCGATGTCGCTATGGTATTTGCTGTAGCGCTGATGGTGGCTTTGGTCACCAAGTTTAATATGACAGAGATCTTTTCGAAGGATGATTTTACAATTGTAAAAAATCCGGGAAAAGAAAATATGGAGATCATTACCAAAGAAGGGGAAAAAATAAATCGGTATAAACCATCTGACAGTGAGGGAGAAGTTGGAAAGAAGGGAAAGAAAATAGGGATTGCTTACGAATTAGAAAATGGAGAAATTATCTATATACCGGAATAAAAATTTTAACTTATTTTTCAAGAAATTCATTGTAAAATATTATATCTTCACATCGATTTTGGTGAATTTCATATTTTCTGTATGAAATGTGAGGGAATCCGGTGAAAATCCGGAACAATGCCCGTTGCTGTAATCTCTTTCCATATTGTTGGAAATATCTACTCACCTTATGCCACTGGAGATTGTCCGGGAAGGCGAGGTAGACGGAGAAAGTCAGAAAACCTGCCGGAATCGGACAATCTTTATTGTTTTCGTGGATCAAGAACAATGAATGAAGAACATAAACAGCTATTGTTTTTATTAACAATGACGGATACAAATCAAGAGGTAGAGTAAATGCCCGTTGCTTGATGGGTGTCGTGTTTATTCAACAAAATATAGACATGAAAAAGTTTTTGTGGGTCATAGGCGGTGTGCTTATGCTGTGGGGGATTCCGCTATCCGGACAGCAGTCCGTAGCACCGGAGATCCCGGAGAGTGCGGTTCGGATGACAAAGGTGTCCGGACAGGTGGTTGATGAAAATACCGGTGATGGGATTCCGCTGGCGACGATTAGTGTAACTGGTTTGGGCTGGGGAACGGTGTGTGACATGAAGGGTTATTTCAAGGTAGAAGTGCCTGTGAATCAGCCTGCTGAATTAACAGTGCGTTCTGTGGGATACGAGACGAAGACACTGGTATTGGAATCGGATGTCACCGGGAATCTGGTCGTTCGGCTGAAGAAAAGCCTGCTGAACCTGGATGAGGTGACGGTAACGGGTACGCGAACGGAAAAAACGGTGGCTGAAACGCCGGTAATGACACGGATTGTGCCATCGGAAGTATTGCAACGGAACGATTTCGAGAGTATGATCGATGTGTTGGAGTATAATATTCCCGGTTTGCGTTTTAATACCGATCCTCGTGGAAATAATATTCAGGTACAGGGGTTGGAAAACAGTTATATTTTGATCCTGGTAGACGGAGAACGTTTGTCGACGACACCGGGCGGACCGATCGATTTCGACCGGTTGACGACTGCCAATATCAAAAAAATCGAGGTATTGAAGGGAGCTGCTTCGGCCTTGTATGGATCGAGCGCGATGGGGATGGTTATCAATATCATCACGGATATACCGAAACGTCCGCTGGAAGGCTGGGCGAAGGTGCGTTATGGAAAGTACAACGATTTGCAATTAGATGCCGGAGTGGGGATGAAATACAAAGGATTTTACGCTCAGACACTTTTCAATCGTACTTCTTCGGATGGATATGACCTGACACCGGAAACTCCGGAATCTTTTACAGAAAATCCTTCTCACCATATGACCATCGAAGAGAAATTGGGTTGGAATAACCAGTATTCCCGCATCACGGTGAAAGGTTCGTTGTATTGGGGTGAAGTGGAAAATCCCTGGGAAAGTACTGCGCCGACACATTACCGTAGTCTGACCAAAACACTACAGGTGAACGCCGAACATGCTTTTAATGACCGCTATAAATTGTACGGTACTTATGCAGGAGATTTTTATACACGTAAGACAGTATATGATTTTCTCTACCTTCCGGATAGCACGAACGCCTGGTCACACGAGCAGACCGTCCGTTTGGTGGATGAATTTAAGCCTTGGGACAATTTGGTGATCGTTAAGGGGTTCGAATGGAACGGGACGAAAAACTATAATAAAATGCAGTATGGTAAAGAAAAAACGATCCGGGATATGGACGATGCCAATCTGTTTGCGCAAGCCGACTGGATGATTACCGATCGGCTGGAGGTGATTGGCGGATTCCGTTATACACACAATTCCGAATTCGGGAGTGCCTTTACACCGAAAATAAATCTGATGTATTCTCCGGGTAATTTCAAGATCCGGGCAGGATACAGCCGGGGATTCAAGACTCCGGGCCTGACAGAGTTGTATTCGGATTTTAATATGGGAAGCGTGTCGCATAATATCGGGAATCCCGATCTGAAAGCGGAACATTCCGATTATTTTTCGGTTTCCGGTGAATATACCTGGCAGGGACGGTTGATGTTGACGGCTGAGTTGTATCAAAATACGGTGGACAATAAGATCAATAGTTATAATGTGGATATAGAGGATCCGAAGCCGGGAGAATTGGGGACAGAGCTTCGTTATGAAAATGTCAAGGGGGTACGTATCCGGGGGGCGGAGGCTACAGCAACGTATTATCCGGTATCGGCATTGCTTTTACGGACATCCTATGCTTTCTGTGATGCTTTGAATAAGGAGACTGGATTGCAATTGTCCGGTAACTCGAAACATGCGATGAATTGGAGTGCTTCGCTGCATGGTAAATTGTTAAAACACGAAGGGGCTGTAACCTTGTCCGGACGCTGGGATTCGAAGCGAATCTCCAAGAGCAGACGGACAGAAACAGATGATTCCGGGCAGGAAGTGGAGGTGATTACCACCCGGACCAAACCGGGTTATACGATGTGGAAACTGACGGCGCAATATACACCCTGGACATGGAAATATATGCGTCTGTCGGTGACCGGTGGTGTCGATAATCTGTTCGATTTCGTCGATACGAGTATTATTTACGACCCGGGACGGCGGTTTTTCGGTTCGTTGATATTACGTTTTTGATAAATAGTTTTCTAATTAATCAATAAAATGAAGAGCATGAATTTAAGACTGAATTTGATGAAGTGGGCCTGCGTTGTATTGGCGTTGGCTGCTGTCGCTTGCGATGATGATAAGAAAAAAACATTACCGGGCGGCGAAACGACTGAGGGGGAAAGAACCCGTACTTTTTTTTCCAATGATTATGCAAGTGGATGGAAATATTTCTCTTTTAAGAAAGGAAATTTTATAGAAACTCCGGCAAAACCTAATGAAAGTTTGGATTGGGATGTCGCTTTCAACCGTTATTATGTGAAAACGAACAGCGGGACTTCAGGTAAAGGTAAAGGAGGATGTATCGATTCCGAAGAAACCGGTTTTGATGCTGTTACTGTTGACAAAAATGCAGCTTTTACAGTAGACGATTCTTTGAGTATTATGACTACGATGGGAAAGAATGGTAAGGATTCTTATAATCCGGAGATAGAGTGTGAGGGATCTAATAGTTGGGCATGGTATAAATATATGGAAGGCGTCTGGTATTATAACCATCATGTTTTCATTTTCCGGTCGGCAGACGGACAAAATTGTGCTAAGGTGATTTTCGATACCTACAAAGATCAAATGGGAAACAGCGGACATATAACTTTCCGTTATATTTATGACGGAGAGCAGGATGCCGATATCGAACAGCCGAAAGAGCCGGAACAACCGGAAGAGCCCGCTCCGGCAGGCGTGACGAAAGATACGGTGGTAAGCAATTATATGGGCGGCCACCGGTGGCATTATTATTCTTTTGCTAAGGGAGAGCTTGTTGATATGACAGACGAGGAAGCTGCTGAAAGTTTGGAGTGGGATATCGCTTTTGACCGGAATTATATCCGGACGAACAGCGGGGAAGGTTGCAAAGGTAATGGCGGAGCCTTGGACATGAATAAGACGGAGTTCGACGATGTGCCCAATCTGCCGACCAGCGGGTATGAGAAGGATAAAACAGCTACCATACAGAATAGTCCGATGTCTTCGCAGAAAGAGATAGAAACAGCCATCAATCCGGCTTTTGTATGCCATGAGGTGGAAGGAACGTGGTTTTATGTAGCAGGTATGGGAGGGGGATATGAGTACAATAACAATGTATTCGGTATCCTGTGTGCCGACGGAACAACGAAAGCAAAACTGATTATGCGTTCTTACGGAAGTAGTCAGATTATTTTTGAATTTGTTTATCCTGCACGTTAAAGTGGTTATTAGATAGTAGTATGATTAGTCCCCGGTAGAGATGATTTATCGGGGATACTCTTAATTTATAAATGTAGTGTGTTATGAGTTTAAAGTCAGGGATATATAAGCATCGTAGAACGGTGCGGCGGGTGGTTGCCGGGGTTGTCGTATTGTGTTGTTTGTGGGCGGTTTATATCCGCTATGTTTCGCCGACACGGGTGGCTCTGGTTAATTTCCCCGCTTATCAGGCATCGAGTATTGCGTTGGCGAACGAAAGCCGGTGGGTACGGGTGGATGTGCTGACAGTAGAGGAGGCCGCAAAAATAGGCCGCTATGATGTAGCTTTGTTTTTCGGACCGGGGTTGCGGCTGAA
Organism: Odoribacter sp.; assembly: GCF_985060555.1. Lineage (NCBI taxonomy): Bacteria > Pseudomonadati > Bacteroidota > Bacteroidia > Bacteroidales > Odoribacteraceae > Odoribacter > Odoribacter sp. Next base: position 13,055 of record NZ_CFKYFN010000036.1, read on the forward strand.
TGGTGATCAGGCGGCGGATATTGAGGCGGCGGGAGCTAAGGGAACGGCGGTTTATACACTGATTTTTCCATCGGGAGTTATTGCAAACCATCATGTAGATAGTTTACAGCAGGAGTTGATCGGTGATTATTACGGGAATGGAAATAAAACGAATTATAAGAATTTACTGGGTTTCTGCCGGACGGCATTGGACCGGCGGAAGTGGTTTGCGCCGGCAGTAGACAGACCGGTGCATTTGCCTTCTGATTATTACTGGCATTTGGGTGAGGAAAATTTTTTCACGGACTTGAACGGGTACAAGAGCTATTGTCGCGAGCATGGTTTTTACAAGGAAGGAGCGCCTTCCGTAGCTCTTGTTTCCGGGATGACTTCACCTTTGAGCGGTAACCGGGCAAATGTAGATACCTTGATTCGCCGTTTGGAGCGTGCCGGAATGAACGTTTATCCGATTCATGCGGCGCGGAAACGGTTGGAAATGTTGAAAGAAGTATCACCGGATGCCGTGATTTATTTGCCGATGGGACGTTTGGGAGGCGATCGGGCAGTGAAGTGGCTTGAGGAGCGGAATATCCCTTTGTTTTGTCCATTGACTTTGCTGCAAAAACGGCAGGAGTGGGAAGCTGATCCGCGTGGGTTGACAGGTAGTTATCTTTCGGCTAGTGTCGTGCTGCCGGAAATTGACGGAGGAGGGCGTCCGGAGGTATTGTCGGTTCAGGATGCCGATGAAAACGGATATTATCAGTTTGTGCCGGTGGATGACCGGGTAGATGATTTGGTAGAAGCAATTTGCCGGCAGGTGAAATTACAGCGGATGCCAAACCGGGATAAACGTATTGCTGTTGTTTATCTGAAGGGACCGGGACAGAGTGCTCTGACAGCAGCAGGGTTGGAAGTGGCACCTTCGTTGTATGAATTGCTGAAACGGTTGAAAGCGGAAGGTTATACAGTAGAGGGTATTCCGGAAACGGAAAAGGAATTCGAGGCGATGCTCCAACGGGAAGGTAGTGTTTTCGGTAGTTATGCGAAGGGACGGATTGCGGAGTTTATGGCGACGGGACATCCTGAGTGGATAAAAAAATCGGATTATGAAGCGTGGGCGCAAAAGGTGTTGACTCCGGAAAAATATGCGGAGGTGGTGGAGCGTTATGGAGAGGCTCCCGGTAGTTATATGGTTGGGGAACAAGATGGTGAACCGGCTTTGGCATTTGCTTGTCTGCATTTTGGAAATGTGGTTTTAATGCCACAGCCACCTGCGGCATCCGGGGATGATGAGTTTAAGATTGTACATGGTGCAAAGGTGGCACCACCTCATGCTTATATGGCTCCTTACCTTTGGATTCAGAACGGATTTAAAGCGGATGCCTTAATCCATTTCGGAACGCATGGTAGCCTGGAATTTACGCCGGGTAAGCAGGCCGCTCTGTCGCGGGAGGACTGGTCAGACCGGATGGTAGGAACTTTACCGCATTTTTATTATTATACCATTGCAAATGTGGGTGAAGGGATCGTAGCCAGGCGAAGGACGTATGCTTCACTGGTGTCTTATCTGACACCTCCGTTTATGGAGAGCCGTACACGCGGACAGTATGAAGAACTTTTCGACTTGATTTCTCGTTACGACCGGACTTCGGAAGCGCAACGACAGGAGGTGGCATTGCAGATTAAGCAGAAGGTGGTTGCATTGGGATTACATCATGATTTGCAGCTGGATAGTGTGATTACTATACCGAGTACAGAGCAGGAAATTCGGCAGGTAGAGAGTTTTGCCGAAGAAATTGCCAATGAAAAGATGACGGGCAAGCTTTATACAATGGGGCAAGTGTATGCCGGGAAAGAAATGGAGGAGACTGTCGTTGCCATGAGTGCCGAGCCACTGGCCTATAGTCTGGCCCGGCTTGACCGGCAGAAAGGGAAAATTACACCGGAACAATATAATGATAATGTGTTTATATCCAGATACTATTTGTCAGATTCCCGTCAGTTGGTGAGAAAGGCACTACGGACTGGCAGCAATTTGTCGCTCGGGGAGTTGGGGGTGAATATGGAAGATGTGATGCGGGCGAAAGCGACGGAAATGGCTGTAAGTCCGCGGCAATTGTCGATGAGTGAGATGATGGCGATGGCTTCGGAAGCAGGTAATAATATTTCCGAAGGCGTGAAAAAAAGTGAGGGAGGAATGAAAATGCCGGCCGGAATTCCGAAAGTCGGTAAGATGCCGGATTGGGTGAAAAAAAGGATTGAAGCCCGGAAAAAGGCGGAAGCGGAAGGGAAAAAAGCGGAGATGCCGGAAGTTCCGGCGGAAGAAAAAGAATTTGCACAGGCGGTTGGGGAGATTGAGCGGACAGCTGAAAATATACAACAGTATGTACAGGAATTGCGTGAGTCTCCGGAACGGGAAATGCGTTCGTTGTTGAATGCGTTGAACGGTGGATTTATAGCTCCGTCGCCGGGAGGGGATGCTGTGCGTAATCCGAATACACTGCCGACCGGGCGTAATCTCTTCGGTATTAATGCCGAAGCAACACCCGGTGTGAGGGCCTGGGACGAAGGGAAGGCGTTGGCCAAGTCCACGCTCGACCGGTATTATCGTAAGCATGGTGAATATCCGCGTAAAGTCAGTTACACTTTTTGGGCGGGGGAGTTTATCGAAACTGAGGGAGCGACTTTGGCTCAGGCTTTGTATATGTTGGGGGTTGCCCCTGTTCGTGACGGAATGAATCGTGTGACAGATCTGCGTTTGATTCCATCGGCTGAACTGGGTCGGCCGAGGATAGACGTTGTGGTTCAGACCTCCGGACAATTACGTGATGTGGCTGCTTCCCGTTTGGAATTATTGACTAAGGCTGTGAAAATGGTGGCTCAGTCGGAAAATGACACTTGCGGGAATTATGTGTCGGAAGGAACGGTAGAATCAGAAAGAATTTTGTTGGAAAAAGGTTTCTCTCCGAAAGAAGCCCGTGAACTGTCGACAGTACGTGTTTTCGGTGGAGCCGGTTATGGAACGGGAATCACGGGATTGGTGGAAAAAGGGGATGCCTGGGAAAAGGAATCCGAGATTGCTGCCCGTTATCTTTCGAATATGGGGATGATGTACAGTGACGGTAAAGCCTGGGGTAAGTATGGTAAAGAGGTTTTTGAAGCGGCTCTACATGATGCGGATGTGGTCGTTCAACCCCGTCAGAGTAATACATGGGGAGCTTTGAGTTTGGATCATGTTTATGAGTTTATGGGTGGTCTGAATCTTACGATAAGGCAGGTTACGGGTAAGGATCCGGAAACTTATTTGAGTGACTACCGGAACAGGAACCACATGCGCGTGCAGGACCTGAAAGAGGCGATAGGGGTAGAAGGACGTACTACTCTTTTTAATCCTGAGTATATTCGTGAAAAAATGAAAGGAGGAGCTTCGTCGGCCGCTCTTTTTGGTGAAACGATCCGGAATACTTTCGGATGGAATGTGATGAAGCCTTCGGTGATAGGAAACGATATTTGGGATCGTATCTATCAAGTGTATGTAAAAGATGAGTTCAATCTGGGGATACACCGTTTTTTTGAAGCGGAAAATCCGGCAGCGTTGCAGGAGATTACAGCAGTGATGTTAGAAACAGCACGGAAAGGATACTGGAAAGCAACGGAGGAGCAATTGAAGGAAATATCCGGCTTGCATGTCCGGTTTATCAGTGAGCATGGACCGGCCTGTTCCGGATTTGTATGCGATAATCAGAAATTGCAGAAATTTGTAATTTCTCATATACCTGAAAATGGTCGTGAAGTATATCAGGAACAATTGGACAGGACCCGGGAAGTGCAAACCGAACATAGGCAGAATGCGGTGGTGTTGAAAAAAGAGGCTTCTTATCAGCCGGCGCAAGAAAACCGGAATACCTTAATCGGTCTGAAACCTGTATTTACCGGGATGCTGATCGTTGGGATACTATTGGTTTTAGTGGTAATCTGGAGGCGGAAAAAAAGATAAATGAGAATTTAGCAGTTGGTTTGACCATCTAGTTTAGCTTCTATCTCTTTGATTTTCAGCTTGCCCGACATTAGTTTCGGAAGAAGTGTGTCACGAAGGCAAATAGGCCTGTCATTTTCTTGTAACACCTTTGCCATTTGCTCAAAATGGCAAAGGTGTCGTTCATCGTTCTTGCCTCATATTCGGAGGGTATTCTGATTTCAAATTCGGGCAATGCTTTTTTATTAAGGTGAAGTACGGTAGTTCCATTCACATATCCGAGACAATGTCCCTTAAATTGTATTTTGATATAAAGGGCAAAGAGATTGGCTATTTTATCTTATTTATCAGTTATTATCCATTCTCCTATTTTACCTCCCTTTCTAGTCAGCCTTTCATCTGCTCGTAATTGCCCCATTATCTTACGAACTTGCCGTTCACTTAAATCAAGCCTTCTTGCAAGTTCTGCCCTTGATATAGAAGGATTATTCTTTATCAGTCCAATAAGGTCTTCGACTTCTTTTGGATCACTTTGGATCATCTTTGGATCATCTTTGGATCGCTTTGGATCGCTTTGCTCTTCTGTCCTCCAAATGACTACTCTGAAATCTTCCTCCTGGTAAAACTCCGGTGTCTTCAACCCATAATCGCGACATTTCTCAATAATATCTTCTGTACCAGTACCAACCTTCTCGATATACCCCTTCCAATACATCGGATCGGCTATCAATGGATTAGTCGGCAGAGACTTATGAGGTCCTTGAAGTTTCTGCACCGTGAGTCCATACGGTAGTTGTCCTGGATTCCAAATCTCCAGCCTATTCCGGAATAGCATCACCTGAACACTTGCATTACTCGTATAATCTCTATGACAAATGGCATTGACAATCGCTTCTTTAACTGCATCAATAGGCAATTCAGGATGAGTTGGAACAGATGCTGTTTCTCCTTCATCACGAGTACCCACCCAATTATTCACACGACTCATTACAAAACTCGTTGATTGATCCACCAATTCAAATACATCTCCACGATAAATCTGATATGCTGGCATAGGCTTTCTCACCACATTACCATAAAACTGAACGCATTTAACTTCTGAAGGTATGAAATATTTCTGAGGTTTCTTGCCGAAAAGCAGAATTGCAGCATTGGCAATCCTATCGTTTTCATCAATCAAATCCAAATGAGTAAGCAACTCTTTTATGGGAGTATCTACCGAAAGTGGAAAATTTCGTTTTGAACGGGCAACTTGAAGAAAACTACGTATTTTATCCTCATCCAAATCATCAAGTGTAGCTCCATTGTCGTATGAGGCATCGAACGGTCGCCATCTTATATATTCTTTTTCCTCAAGATAACGAATCAATGATGCATATACAGATGTACGTAATCCTTCTAAATCCACGAATGTCTTGCGAACAATATCACGCTCCACTTTCTTTATCAGAGCAGTCTCTTTTGGATGCCTATCGTCTTCATTAATGCTCTTGATATAGATTAAACGGCTCTTATGTAATTCCGCAGCTAAATCGTATTCTCGTTCTGTCGGTGAAACACCCTCTGCATCTTCATATCCGTACAAATTACCATACAAGCCCAAGTATATATCACATAGTTTCACCTCATTCAAATATACATGACTTATCGGATACTCATTCGCTGGAACCTCCTCAAAAATGAAAGGTTCAAAAAATTTCCCCAACAATACATCTGTTCGGATATAATGACAAAGCATAGCTCGCTCTTTCGAGAACTCACTCTGTACACTGCTTATGAATATTTTAATTCGTCTCATAAATGCGGTAAATTCAGTATATATACTTATAACTTTTCTATTGTAGGACTTGCCCATAACCAATTGTCCTCAATTTTATTCTCATCAGGGAAATAAGACTTCTCAATAATAAGTTTCGCTAATTTAATGTTGCTCTTTAAGTTACTAATATCTGTTTCAGTTAGTGAAAACTTAAAATTATAGATAAATGGAGACTTATTGCCTGCTATATAAACTTTGCATGATGCCGTATAACTTCCTTTCTTCCATATTATAGAGTCATCACACAATCGCATTAAATCGATGTATTCACTTGATTGTTTTATAGTATCCACATTTATATTTCCTGTATATTTTTGATTTTCAATCAGCTGATTAATTTTATTGATCAACTCTTTTTTCTTCTCTCTAAAATATACCGATTGGAATCCTACAAGTTTTTCAACCAACGCATCCCTATATGAAACAAAAGCTATAGCTTTCTGCTGTTTACCCATCGTTGCAGATGCAAATGGTGCTTTTAGCTCATAATAGGTTTCTCCATACCAAGCCCAATTAAGATTATACGTAGAATTATTATTATCCTTGATTATTAACTCCATATTCTCTACCAAGGAAGATTTATGCTTTGAAATGAATGATAAATTCACATTTAGAACGGAGCCAAATGCGATATAACCAACTTGGGCTTCATTATCGCAAATAATATTAAGTTTGGGTTTCCTAAGCCAACTCACAATCCATTTAATAATTTGTGGCATCCAGGCTAATGCACCAAGAACCGCAGTTATTTTAAATAATGTATCCATAATATATATATACTAATCAATAACTTATAATTGTTCCCCTACACCTTTGAACTTCTCGATAAAGGCAACAATTTTTTGAAAAACCGTCTGCTTCTTCGTTAAATATTGCGGATTTAGAGGACTCATTTTAGGCAATATGTTATTAAAGTCTGTCCCGTTTTCACTTGCAAATTTACGTTTCAAAGAGAGTTCGATATAATGTTTGGCTTCTTTCTCATTCAGATTTTCACCTGCAATCAAAGCGGTAGCCTCTTTTTTCAATTCGGCTTGTGCATATTCATAGAATGCCTTTATCACATCCGTTCTATCTGTAAAAACATCCAAATTTGTGTTGTTGATAAAATCAACAATCAGACCCTCTTTGGCTCTGTTTTCTACACTTGACCTGATAACTCTACGGATTTCCTCTGTCAATGAAGATTTATCCATCTTCTTTTTCTTCTTCTCAAATATCAATTCAAGAATATAATCCAAATCTATTTCTTGCGATTTGAGCAAATCAACCTCAAAAACTATGTCATCCCAATTTAATTTCGAGTTTTCAGGCTGTTTTCCATCTTTTTCTCTTCTCAACCAATCCCTTATGTCGTTATATGTCGATTTGTAATCTTGGATCATTCTATCTGATGGAATCTCCATTTTTTGCATCTCGGCAATATCTTCATCCGAAACAAAATACTCGTCCTTAAATGTCTCAATTGCTTCCGACTTGTTGACATCTAATGTTTGGAATGCTTTAAGTGCGGTAAATTCATCATAATTTTGCAAAATATTTTCTACACGCAGGTATTCTCCAAATAGTTTGACAAAGTCTTTTTTCTCTTGTTCTGTAACAATCTTATCTACATCAGGGAATCTGTCATCCAACTCCTTTACAATTTCAACATAACCTTTCTTAGCCTCTCCTGAAGCGAAGTCTTTAAAGCCCTCCAAATACTCCCTATAACTCTTTTCCAGGACAAAATTTGCAGTATTCTTATCCCCGAATAAAGTTATAGCATCAATGGTATGCTGTTCAAGATCTCTGAAAGTTACTATATTGCCAAAAGTCTTGGTTGAATCGTAAATCCGGTTTGTGCGTGAAAACGCCTGTATCAACCCGTGAAAACGCAGGTTCTTGTCTACAAACAATGTATTCATCGTAGGAGCATCAAATCCTGTCAGAAACATACCCACTACAATCACCAAATCTACTTCTTTGTTTTTCACTCTCTTAGCAAGGTCTCTGTAATAATTTTGAAACTCTTTGCTGTCAACACTATAATTAGTGCCAAACATGGCATTGTAATCATCAATGGCTTTTGCTAAGAACTCTTTGGCACTGACATCCATTGCAGAAGGTTCAAAATTCTCGTCCGGAATATCGCCTTTTGCACTTTGTTCTTCGTTTGCCGCAAAAGAAAATATCGTTGCTATCTTAAGAGGTCTTTCAGAGTCTTTCTGCAATCGATTCAATTCATCATAATAGCATTTGGCAGCATCGACACTGCTAACGGCAAACATGGCATTGAAACCTTTTTTGTCTCCTTGATTACGATGTGTCTTAATCTTAAAATTCTGTAGAATATATTGTGAAATCTCATTGATACGGGCAGGATGAAGTAATGCTTGTTTATTTTCAGCAGCGCTTAATTTCTGCTCGTCAACCTCTGTCTCAATAGCCTTAAACCGAGGACGTACATCATTATAATCGACCTTGAATTTCAGAACTTTTTCATCGCGGATAGCATCAGTTATCACGTATGAATGTAATTCTCTGCCAAACACACTTGCCGTGGTTTCCGCTCCAAGAGCATTATCCGGAAATATGGGCGTACCGGTAAATCCGAACTGATAATACTTTTTGAATTTTTTCTTCAACTGCTTTTGCGCCTCGCCGAATTGGGAGCGATGACATTCATCGAAAATGAAAACAACCTGCTTTTGATAAACCGGCAAATTATCCTCACTCTTCATCAGATTATTCAACTTCTGAATAGTGGTGACGATAATCTTGTTGTCGTCTTTTTCGATATTCCGTTTCAATCCTGCCGTACTTTCCGATCCGTTCACACTGTCGGGCGAAAACCGCTGGTACTCCTTCATTGTCTGATAGTCCAAATCCTTACGGTCAACAACGAAGAATACTTTGTCAACAAAATCCAATTGTGTCGCCAATCGTGCAGCCTTGAAACTGGTAAGCGTTTTTCCTGAGCCTGTTGTGTGCCACACATATCCGCCACCTTCTGTTGTAGCCCATTTCTTTACCTGATATGCACTCTTTATTTTCCACAGCATCCGTTCTGTCGCTGCAATCTGATAGGGGCGCATTATTAGCAAGGTATTGTTTACATCAAACACCGAATAGGTAAAAATCACATTCAGCAATGTATTTTTCTGGAAAAAAGTTTCTGTAAAATCTTTTAAATCTTTTATCGGTGCATTATTTGCCCTTGCCCAGTTCATCGTAAAGTCAAAGCTGTTCTTGTTCCGCTCCACCGTATTGGCAAAATAACGGCTATCCGTACCATTCGATATGACAAACACCTGAATAAATTTGAACAGCGAATTTTCGTTATTAAAACTCTCTTTGGAATATCTATGTACCTGATTGAATGCTTCGCGGATAGCGACGCCACGTTTTTTCAACTCGACCTGTACCAATGGCAGACCATTGACCAATATCGTCACATCATACCGATTAGCCTGTGTTCCGGTCTGTTCAAATTGATTGATTACCTCTACCTTGTTTCGGGCTATATTTTGCTTGTCTGCAATATAGATGTTTTTTATATGCCCATCATCAAAAACAAAATCATAGATATGATTATCGTGAATCTTTCGGGTTTTATCCACCAACGAATCTCCCGGCTTATCCAAATATTCTTCAACAAACCGTAACCATTCCTTATCAGAAAACTCCATATCATTCAGTTCTTGAATCCGTACTCGGGCATTGGCCAATAATGATTCGGACGACGAAATATCAGGACGATATTCATAGCCTTGACTTACTAAATCTTGAATAAACTCCCGTTCAAGACTTGCCTCCGATTGATATGTAACCGACGGTTCGTGAAGTTCATTATACTTGGTATAGTCATCAAGGACTATAAAATTGTTTGATTCTGCTATGGTATTATATTGTTTCATCTTCATTTATGTCTTTGGTTTGTTCGTCTCTGAAATGACACATCGTTCTAATGCTATCCACTAAATAGATTAAAACCCTTTTATCGTTATCATCAATCAACGAAGTCTCTTCACCTGAATGTTTTCCATGACTACATAGATTTATGATACGGTTATAGTATGCCTCTTGCGCATCATGAGGCAAGAGTTCTTTCCAACCCGTATATCCAAGAAAAGTGGAAGTCTTCTCCAATATTTGACGCAGAAAATTATAGTGATATTTCTTGATTTCACCCGACTTTATAGCCTTTTCAAGTTCTGTCAACAGAAATAGATGATAGGAGAACGGCGAATCAGCCGTTTGTTCCACGAGAACATATGTCCCGTCATTCTTCTTCTCAAGCCTACGTTTTATGGAGTGCTTAGGTTTATAGCCATAACGTTTATCAGCATTATTAAATTCATTGTACAGCACATTATAAAACAACGGATTATGTGTAGTAATGATGAACTTCAACTCTGATTGACTTGACTTTATCAATTCTGCAATATTCACTGCCAATTCTATCAGGTGATTTTCATCCAATGAACTTACAGGGTCATCAATAAAAACATATTTCAGGTCATTGAATTGCTCGGTTTCTCGTTCATCTGGTTCCGATATATTCAGAATTTCTACAATTTGCCTAAGCATACTGTAGAAAACACACCAAATCAGGCAACTCTCTTCTCCCTTTGATATTTTTATATTCTCTCTCTTCTCATCATCACCGCTTTCTACCGAGAAAACAATTTCGGAATAAGCCTTGATAGTTATATCTTTGCCATTTGTGTCTTTGGCTATATATTCCTCATTAAAACGTGGTGTCAGTTTGTCATTGGTGTAATGCTGGAAATGAGTTACAATGTTTCTTTCCTGCCCTTGCTCCTTAAGAATCCAGTCAGTAAAACCGTTTGACTGTATTTTGAGTTTTTTAGAATCGTCATTAACCCAATAGAACAAATCTTCCGTAAAAGCGTTATAATACAAAATTTTTATTTTCGTATCCTCCAATTCATCATCCGGATTCTTTGGAGAAATCAGTTCCTTGAATTCGCGAGACAAACGTGTTTTACCGACACCGTTAAAGGCATAGATTAGCTGGACCTTCTTATCGGTATCTCGAAGTTTTTGTGCTATTTCGTTTAATGACTGTCCCATATTATGCACTTATTTTCTCGTTTCTTGGAAACGACAATAATTTGTTTCTATAATATTCGTATTGTTCTTGCACGGCGGTTATTTCTGCAGGTAAACCTTGCGAAAGATCACTAACCAGTGCCTCAAAATTATTAAGTAATGTTGCTATTCTTACTTGTTCTTCATATGTAGGAATAGGAATAATAGCATTACCTAAACCTTTGGCCGATATAGAACATATTTTTCCTTCAGACACATACTTAACAATTTGCCTGTGATAATAATTTGACCGCAAATAATGGGAAACATATTGAGGATATAAATTACTTCTAAATATGAAACAGGCATCATGCACCGCAGCAGGTTCGTCTCCAAGCCAAGCTAAACCAATTCCAATGTCTTCTTTATTTTCACCTGCGGCAACGATTACTACATCATTCTTTTGAGCATACCTCATTTTTGAGGCAAGCTCATTTCTAAGCCACCCTTTACTTTGAGTTGCATATAGTCCGTAATATGTGTACATATCACCGTAATGAATGCAGGGAACGCCATCATTAACAATGTCCGTCCTTACAAATCGTTTGCCTCTTATAAAGCTGCCTATTTCACTCATTTTCATCCAAGTCACGTCTGTGTGTTCTCTGTTTATGTCACTGAAACTCAGCAGTTTATTTCTATAATATTCATATTGTTCCTGTCGCGCTTGCAGCTCCGCTTGCAGCTCCGCTGCATATTCCGCGAAGCGGTCGAGAATTTTTACAATTTCTTCTTGAACTTTAAGAGGTGGTATAGGAACTTCTATGGGAATCATCTGATTGCTCATCAGTTTCGGATTTCCCATACCACTATATACATGTTCTTTTGCTTTTATACTTAACCAATAATACAAGAAACGGATTGACAAATCTGTTATTTTTATTGATATTAAACCACAAACATTGGTTATACTAAATTTGCCTTTTCTGTGGAATATAGTACCTGCGTAGGCTCCATCAGTGGTCCAAGTTAAATATTCTCCATCATAATCAAATGTGGAGATTCTCCCTAATTCTCCATTATTTGCTGTCTGTGAAGAATATACTGGATATTCCCCCGCATTTTCAACAATGTATGTTTTTGAGTATACTTTACCACGAGATAGTTCACATACATCTCCCAACTTCTTATACTCAACTCCATCCGGGCAAAGTTTTTGTATCAAATCTTGCAATTTACTCATCGCTCATCCTCCTCCGATTCAATTTTAGTGCTTGATTTTTTGACACGTTTGACAGTATGTTTTATCTTACCGATAAAGAAATTTAATTCCAATGTGGATTCTGTTTCAGAAGTTTCCAAATCAGGCATCACAATATCCGACAGCACTTTACCGAAGTGTTGCATTTTCGTTGTCTGTTTTTCAGGATCGGTTTCTTTATGTAAATCGACCAGTTCACGCTTCAGACTTCTTACTTGCGTAAATGTTTCAATAATGGCAAATGTGACATTCAGCGCGTTTTTGCTCTTTAGGATTGTAGCAAGCATATACAATCCTTTCTCTGTAAAGACCTTTGGAAGTGTTCGGCTTTTGGAAGAAACTTTTGTGGTCGAAAATTTCGACCGCAAAACATCTGATTCTTCAGAAGACAAAACAAACATATAATCCTCCGGAAATTTATCCGGATTGTTACGCACAGCTTCATTGACCCTCTTTGTCTCGACGCCATAAAGACTTGCCACATCGGCATCGGCTATTACAGGAATATCCCTGATTACAACTATACTCTTCCGAACATCAGTCAGAAGTTTGGGATTTAATTCGGTTGTATGTGTCACAATATTCAAATCTTTTTGCGATTTACTCATATCGTTCGTCCTCCCTTTCTTCTTTTTCAAGTTCCTGCTTCTTCATTATCCGCCACAATTCATCTTCAAACAACTTCCTGTCCGGGAGATACAGCTGGTATCGGCTGACAAAAAGTTGGTTTGAAATGCTTCCCATGGCATATTCCATAGTCATTTTGTCGGCTGTAGCTCCCAAAACGATGCCTATCGGAGCATTATCTCCGTCTGTACATACTTCATTACAAAAATAATTCAGATAGAAATTCATCTGCCCGATGTCTTCGTGTTGTACCTCATTGCGTTTCAAATCAATCAGCACATAAGTTTTCAATATCACATGATAAAATACCAAATCTACATAATAATGTCTGCCGGCTATACTGAAACGGTATTGTTGTCCAATGAAAGCAAATCCCCGACCGAGTTCGAGCAGAAACTGTCCCAAATTACTTACAAGCGATTTTTCAAGATCGTTTTCATCATAATGATTAATGTCTGGCAATCCGGCAAATTCCAACACAAAGGGGTCGCGGATGATGTCTTCCGGCTTTTGCACCTCATTTCCATGTTCTGCAAGTCTCAATACACCCTCCTTGTCTTTGCTCAATGCTATGCGGTGAAACAGCATACTGTTCATCTGACGCTTGAGTTCGCGCACACTCCAATGCTGCTTCTCACATTCTTTTACATAAAAAGAACGTTCTAATTCATTATCCAACTTAAGTATCTCATAGTAATGGCTCCAGTTCAAAAGGTGGGACACTGTCCCACCTTTTGGGAAATACAGATACAACTTTCTAATATACAACAAATTGCTTTTCCCGAATCCCTTCCCGTACAATCTCGTCAAATCTTTGGAAAGACGGTTCAAGAGGTTACTCCCATATTCAGCTCGTTCTTCTCCTTTTTGTTCGTATTCTACAATGTATTTGCCTATATTCCAATAGGCATCTACCATTACAGAATTGATTTCCCGACATATTTTGCCACGTGCCTCGACAAGGATATTGCCTATATCGTTTATCAACGAACCATATAAATTGCCGGCTGTAAGTAATTCATTGTTCATAATTCGTCCTCCTCTAATTCCGCAACTATTTTATCTATCTCTATACGCAACTCGTTCTCTCTTTCCACAATGCGGCGAATCCGTTCGTTCAGCTCCTTGATGTCGGTCTTCGGACGAGTGTCTTTCACTTCTATATAACTGCTTACCGACAAGTTATAATCATTCTCAGTAATAGATTTATAGTCAACAGACTTGGCTATATAATCAACATCTTCTTTTTTGTCGAAAAAATCTATAATCCTGTCTATATGTTTGTTTTCAAGGACATTGTTGTTTGTTTCTTTGGTGAAGAAACTTTCTCCGCTTGCATCAATAAACTGGATTTTGGTATCCGGCTTATGTTTTGAGAGAACTAAGATATTAACGGCTATGGAAGTTCCATAAAATAAATTGGAAGGCAAAGAGATGATAGTTTCAATAAAATTGCTGTCAACCAAATACTTTCTGATTTTTTGTTCTGCTCCTCCGCGATAAAAGATTCCGGGGAAACATACAATAGCAGCCCTTCCCCTGCTTGACAGATAACTCAACGAATGAAGTACGAAAGCAAAATCGGCTTTTGATTTCGGGGCAAGTACTCCGGCAGGAGCAAAGCGGTCGTCATTGATAAGCGTGGGATCATCCGAACCAATCCAATTTACCGAATAGGGAGGATTGGAAACAATGGCATCAAAAGGCTTGTCATCTCCAAATTGAGGGTCGGTAAGCGTATTTCCGAGTGCAATGTTAAACTTATCGTAATTGATGTTGTGCAGGAACATATTCATACGAGCCAAGTTGTAGGTGGTATGATTTATTTCCTGACCAAAGAAACCGTCTTCAATGATGCGATCTTCAAATTGTTTCTTGGCTTGCAAGAGCAATGAACCTGAACCTGCGGCCGGGTCGTATATCTTGTTGACAGTAGCCTGTTTGTGCATAGCAAGCTGTGATATGAGTTTTGAAACATTTTGCGGCGTGAAAAATTCGCCTCCTGACTTTCCTGCATTGGCTGCGTAATTGTTTATGAGAAATTCGTAAGCATCACCAAAAAGGTCTATCTCATGTTCCTCAAAATTTCCAAAATTCAATCCTTCTACACCTTTTAAAACAGCCGCTAATCGACTGTTTTTGTTTTCAACGGTATTACCAAGCCTTGTACTGGTTGTATCAAAATCGGCAAACAGTCCTTTGATATTCTTTTCGGAAGCATAACCATTGGCCGAACTTTCGATAGAATCGAAGATGGCTTTCAAATCCGTATTAAGATTGGGATTGGTGTTGGCAGTCTTTACCACATTACCAAAAAGCTGGCTCGGATATATGAAATATCCTTTTGTCTTTACAGCATCATCTTTAATCTCAGGAGTGATAACACTATCAGGCAAAGAAGCATAGTCGATACTATCGTCTCCACCCTCTATATAGTCAGTAAAATTTTCACTGATGAAACGGTAGAACAATGTGCCTAAAACAAATTGTTTAAAGTCCCATCCGTCAACAGCCCCACGCACCTCATTGGCTATTTTCCAAATCTGAGATTGCAGCTGTTCTCTTTGCTGTATGCTTGTCATTATTATATTACTCTTTCTAATGTTATCAAATAATTTCTTGTGGCAGATAATATTTACTTACTTTTATTGATAAGTTCTCTCCGTTCAATATTTAATAGTTCTGCTATTCTTGAAAGAGTAACCAAATCAGGCTGTGAAACATTGGTACACCATTTTGATATTGTTGATGGATCCCTCCCCAACTGTTCTGCCAGCCACTTTCCTGTTTTCTTTTTTTCTACCAAAACCAACTTAAGTCTATTTATATCTTCCATGCCAATCATTAAATTGAATTTTACGTAAAGGTAATGAATTAATTTTGTTCGGTAATAGGAGTAATTCACTTTTTATTTTGCACATATTTACCGACCTTGGAAGGAAAGGCTTTAGCAAGTAGTTGGGGCTCCCGAAATATTTCCGGTGCCCCAAAACACAACTTGATGTTCGTTTGAACATAAAAATCAAGATAAAAAAGCAGGTAAATTTGTCTGTAATTTAAGTATGACCAAAAGCAATTTGATATTGGATTGTTGGTCGGATATAACCAGTAGGTCAGTAATCCAGCCAACCATTCAGTCATTAACTCAATCAGTCAGAAATATCTATTATGACAGTAAAAATTTAATTGGATCAGATGACAAAATTATCTAAGAGCCGAATTGCAAACACCCTAAACATTAAAGTATATAGATGCGAGATTTTATTCATACGAGAGGAAATCCTGAGTGTCGGGCTTCCTCCCGTTCGTTTTTTCGATGTGCGCAAACGACGTTTCGGCAGCCGATTCCTCCGTTTCGCTTTATTTCTCCCGTTTTTCTCATTTATTCCGGAGATTTTTTATACCTTTGCGGCCGGTTGTGGTAATGCAGTATTTTTCTTTGCTGTTTAAAAGGGAATCCGGTTGGAATCCGGAACAGTGCCCGCTACTGTGAACCCTGTGTGTAGAAAAGCGTCTTACACCACTGTCCGGATGTAAGGATGGGAAGGTTGCTTTTCTGGGGTAAGTCAGGAGACCTGCCATGATTGTATAGGTAATAAAGCTTTTCCGGGGTCAGAAAAGTTATTATTAATGTCTTAATTTAATCGTTTCATGAAAAAATGGTGTATGCTGGTAATGCTATGGTTATTTGCCATCGGTTATGTGTCGGTACAAATAACAGGATCAATCCGAACTAATTGCAGGATAAGAGGTATATTGGATCGTTGAAAATAAAATGATAATCATATGAAATATTTGTTTTTAGTAATAGCGTTGTTTATCGGGTCGGTGTGTATGGCCCATTCCGATGAAAATTTTATAGAATCGGATCTTTTCGGAAATTTAGGAGAGCGGGATAAGGCAGCCATCCTGATCATCCATTTCGGTACCACTCATGACGATACCCGGGCTTTGACAATCGATGCAATCAATGCAAAGATGAAAGAAGCTTTTCCAGGTATCGAAGTCCGGGAAGCCTGGACCTCCCGGATTATCCTGAAGAAATTGAAGGAAAGGGGAGTAGAGCGCCTGAATCCGGCTCAGGCACTTATTCAGCTGCATGAACAAGGTTATACGCATATTTTAATACAATCTACGAATATAATCGAAGGTACGGAGATGAAAGAATTGCGTCGCGAAGTGGAAGGGCTTTCGCTGAATTTTAAAGATATTCGTGTCGGAAATCCTTTGTTGTATGCTCCTGAGGATTATGCTGTGGTCGTAAAGGCAATTACGGAGGCCATGAATCAGGCTGATAGAGGTGGACAAAAATTATTGGTAGGCCATGGGACCCCCGATCCTGCAACAGCTTCGTATGCTATGTTCGATTATATGCTGAAAGCGGAAGGACATCCGGAATATCATGTCGGAACTGTAGAAGGGTATCCGGAATACGAAGACGCTTTGCGGCTATTGAAAAACGGAAAATCCAAAACATTGACTTTGGCCCCCCTGATGTTTGTTGCCGGAGATCATGCTAAAAATGATATAGCAGGCGAATGGAAGGAAAATCTTGAAAAACAGGGTTATAAAGTGAATCTTTACCTGAAAGGGTTGGGAGAAAATCCAACTGTTCAGCAACTCTTCATCCAACATGCCCGGTTTGCTGCCGGACATAAAGCGGTGGATATGGCTACCAGGAAAAAGGGGTATATGCAGGGAAAATAAAAGGTCGATTCTTTTTGCGGAAACCCGCAAAAAGAATAATGGACAGATGTCAATGGACGATGGACAATTATTGGAAGCTTTGCTTCCATCAAAAGATAAAGAAGGGAAGAAAAATGAGAAAAGAAAATGAGAATAAAATCATTGACAATCAACACAATATATCCTATTCTTCGGGTATACTGTTTCATTGTCAATTAACCAGGTGCCCGCAGGGTTCCATGACTTTATAAACATTATGAAATTCATAGATTTTCAACTAAATTAAACGAACGTTTTATTTGGTGTTTCTTAATTTTTCGGTGAATTTTATGTTTTCTGCATAAAATGAGAGGGAATCCGGTGCAATTCCGGAACAGTGCCCGCTACTGTGAGGTTCGTATAAGGTGAAAAGTTTTCTTACAACCACGGTCGACGCGACTGGAAGGTTACTTTTCCGGACTGAGTCAGGAAACCTGCCGAAAATAATAATAATGCTATTCCCGTGGACAGGAATAAGATTATAGATAAAAACATGTTGACAAAAATTTTCCGAAAAATTCATCGGATACTCGGTTTATTACTCAGTATCTTGTTTCTGATGTGGTTTATCTCTGGGATTGTAATGATTTATCATAGTTTCCCACGGGTAAATCAGAAATTGAAATTAGCCCGTCAGGAGTCTCTGACAGGTCCGCTTCCGGCTGTAGATTCTTTATTGCAGGTACTGCCCGACAGTAGTCGTTTAGGAGGTTTGTCTGTAGATATGTATCTCGACCGGCCGGTATTTCATCTGAAAGGGCGGCAATTACCTGCCGGTTTGTATGCCGATTCATTGCAGGTTGTCGGTAAACCTGATTTTAACGAGATTTGCCGGATTGCCGGACAATTGGGTGGATCGGTTGCTTATCGGGTAGATTCCTTAAACCGGTTGGATCAGTGGATTCCTTTCGGTTATTTGACCAAAGAATTTCCGATTTATAAGTTTTCGTTCGAAGATGATGCCCGGCAAGAGATGTATATATCTTCGAAAAGCGGTAAAGTGTTGCAATGGACTGACCGGAATTCCCGCTTTTGGGCTTGGCTGGGGGCTATTCCTCATTGGGTGTATTTTACTTCTCTACGGCAAAATCAAGCGCTTTGGATTAATTTTATGATCTGGGCGTCCGGATTGGGAGCTATCATGTGCTTCTCCGGTTTGTGGATCGGGATTTGGGTATTTTGGAAAAACCGGAAGAAAGGGTTGCGTTCGCCTTATAAAAAATGGTGGTTACGTTGGCATCATATCACCGGTGTGGTTTTCGGTGTTTTTGCTCTGACATTTGTATTTAGCGGAATGATGTCGCTGGTGGATATTCCTTCCTGGATGCAGAAAGGTAAAACCAGGAACCGTGAAGTACGTTTTCGGGGACGTGAGGGGGGAATGTTGGCCGCCGATCTGTATGCCTTGGATTACCGGAAAATCGTGGATAGTCTGTCTGATGTGAAAAGTATCGAGTGGGCATCCTTTGGAAAATATCCTTATTATGTCGTGAATTCGGGCAGTAAAAAACAGTTTATCGATGCTGCGGATACGAGCTGTTTGTCGCCTTTTACCCTGACCGAAGAGATGGTGCGTGAAACGGTTCGTGAAATTCACGGTCAGGATACCCCTTATACTCTGGAATGGATGACGGATTGGGATGATGATTATTTCTCCCGCCGGAATATGCTGACACTTCCGGTGTATAAAGTGGTGATAGACGATGAATTGCATACCCGCCATTATTTCAATCCCGAAACTTTATACCATCGGCAAATCGATGATAATGGACGTTTGAGAGGAGTTTTGTATAGTGGATTGCACAGTCTGAATTTTAAATTTCTGGCCGAACGTCCGTTGTTATGGAACGTTGTGATGTATGTGTTGATGCTCGGAGGAACTTTCCTTTCTCTATCCGGGGTTGTGTTGACTTTCAAGTGGTTGGGAAGAAAAATCCGGAAATTATTCCGATAATCTTATAGATAAAGTAATAGAATTGAATTGTTATTAATAGTGCTAAAAATGAAAAAATTAATTTTAGTTTTTGTAATGTGGCCGATGATGGTGTCTGTGTTTGGACAAAATCAGCGGAAAAGTATAACGGATACGGTTTTCCAGTTAGATCAAGCCATTGTGAAAGAAACAATCAAGAAGAAAGTAAACCTTTTGAATCTGGATGTTCCTTTAAAAACATTACCGATGACGGTGACTACTTTGTCGTCGGATGTTTTGGAACGGAAGAATATTCTGAATCTTGAGGATGCTGTCCGTTTTTTACCGGGAGTTACGGTGAAAGATCAGTTGGGGGCTTTTTACCGCTTTTCGGTTCGGGGATCGAATGAGACGGTAGTGGCTGTAGATGGTTTTAGAGATGAGCGTTCGTTATTAAACAATGTACCTTTCGGTGATTTGTCCTCCGTAGAATCTATCGAAGTGTTGAAAGGAGCGGCAGCCGTGTTGAGCGGGCATTCTGTCATGGGTGGAGTGATTAATATTGTGCGTAAAAAAGCCGTTCCTGATTTTACTGCCGGAGCCCGGTTGAGTTATGGGAATTGGGGGGTGAAGTCGACAAGTCTGGATTTCGGTGGGAAATTGGCAGGTCCTTTGACTTATCGGGCAACAGCACATTATTCGACAGGAGATGGATACCGGCATGTACGTGCTGACCGTTTTTCAGCAACGGGATCACTGGCGGCAAATATTGGTAAGACCGGTTATTTCGAGGGAACGTTAGGTTATAGTGATGACAAATACGATACGGAAATAGGGTCTGCTCCAACCTATAATCGTGCAGATATTTTCGGTCCCGACGGGAAGGTGGTTATGGCGAAAGGTTCCCGGAATCCCTTTGCCGATTACCATACCATATATAATGATTTCAATAATAATATGATGAAACGCCGGGTGACTGATATTTCTTTATCCTATACGCAGCAACTCGCCTCTTTTATGAAAATACGGGACCGGTTCAGCTGGAATCATAGTGATTTGGATTATGCTGCGGTTGAAGGAATGAGTTACCGGACAGATACGGTGAACCGTTTCAGTGGGGGATATTATTATGAAAGCGGCAGTAAAAGATATTATATTGATCTTACCGACTCCCTGAAAACAGGTTCTCCGCTTTGTTTCAGTCCTGACAGCCGGGGATGGACCAATATGCTGGAATTAACGGGAGATTTTAAAACCGGAATAGTGGGACATAAATATATATTGGGTTTTACCTATTCCTATTTTAATTATACACAGTATAATGGCTGGAATGAAGGAGATGTATGGGGACCTGGCTTGAATCAGCTGGTATCGCTGCATAATCCGCAGCTGGTAAGAAATTGGTGGGATTATAAATATTCCAAAGCATCCATTCGGGATTGGAGAACTTCAGGATTATATATACATGACGTGATCGATATAAATAACAAATGGAAAGCGATGGGATCTGCCCGTATGGATTTTTATAATTACCGTACTGCTACTGCTAAAGTAAAAGACGGACGGCAGGAATACGATGAGGCAGACCGGAGTGAATGGAAGAAAGTAAAGACTTCTGCCTTTACCGGTAGGGCAGGTTTAGTGTATATTCCGGTGGAGGAGATTTCTCTCTATGCTTCTTTTGGTTCTCATTTCAAACCTTATAATACGATGTACAGTAGCCGGGTAATTTATCTCGACCGCAATGGAAAGCGGTTTAATCCTTCTAAAGACGGAGGTGAAGTCTTTAAGCCTGAAAAGGGATACCAGGCTGAAATCGGAGTACGGTATATGTGGGCTGACCGGATCGATTTTTCAGGAAGTGTATACTATATCCGGAAAAATAATGTGGTGAAAAATTTAGGAACCCAGGAAGAGAAAGATGAAACAACCGGTGAAATGGTTCAAAAAACGATACAAGCTCAGGTGGGTACTGCCGATTCGCGGGGATTCGATCTGGAGTTGACGGTACATCCCGTTTCTACCTTGGCTGTTACGGGTGGCTTGGGCTGGCAGGACTACCGGATCAGGAAAATCAATCAGAGTAAAGACTATCCGGAATATACCGATCCTGGTAAAAATGTACGGGCTACAGGAATTCCCCGCACTACTTTTTATGTGTATGCCGATTATACCATACCTAAAGGATTATTGAAAAATTTGTCCTTCCATTTGAGCGGAACTTTCCAGGATAAAATATTTACCGATGTAGCTAACCGGGTTTATAATCCTGCTCTGTTTCTTGTAGATGGAGGATTATTCTATACGATAAAGCAAAAAGTCACTTTGGCTTTAAATGTGGATAATCTTTTTGACAAAGAATATTTTAAAAGTACGACGGTATATGGTAAACCGAGAAATTTTACCGGAACGATATCTTACCGTTTTTGATTAAAAATGCATAAAGAGACAAGGGTTTTGTGGTAGATAGCCACAGAATCCTTGTCTCTTTATTTATAATAATAGATGAAATGGATTATCACATTATTTTTATCTTTGTCTTTAAAATGAATTCAAATGAAAAACGGTAAAATATATGTAGCCGGGATCGGGCCCGGTTGTGAGGATGATATTACTCCTGCAGTGAAGAAAGCGGTGTCGGTATCGGATGTCGTGGTCGGATATAACTATTATTTTTCTTTTATACAGCCCTTTGTCATGGAAGGGGCAGAGTGTGTCGATTCCGGGATGAGAAAAGAATGGGACCGGGCTCAGATGGCGTTCGGGTATGCCGAACAGGGTAAAACCGTTTGTGTCATCAGTTCCGGTGACGCCGGAATCTATGGAATGGCGCCTTTAGTCTGGGAGATGAAACGGGAAAGAGGTTCTGAAATCGAAATCGAAGTATTACCCGGTATCAGTGCTTTTCAGAAAGCGGCTTCTTTGCTTGGAGCACCTGTCGGACATGATTTTTGTGTGATTTCGCTGTCTGATTTGATGACTCCCTGGGAAAAAATAGAAAAACGGATTGAGGCTGCTGCCGCTGCCGATTTTATCACTGCTGTATACAACCCCAAAAGCGAAGGGCGTTATTGGCAATTATACCGTCTGAAAGAAATCTTTCTGCAACAACGGGCAGGGAATACCCCGGTGGGTTATGTCCGTCAGGCCGGACGGCCGGAGCAGGAGGTAACCGTGACCACCCTGGCCGATTTCGATCCGGAACAGATAGATATGTTCACCGTAGTACTTTTGGGAAATTCCCAGTCCTATAACTGGGAAGGAAAAATGATCACCCCCCGTGGATATTACCAAAAAATGAAACACGGGGACGGGGGTTTTGTTTCAAAACCAGGTCAGGAGATCATGATCCGTAGTTTCCGGACGATCGCTTCGGAGTTGAAGCATCCCGATATCCCGCTGGATCGCAAATGGGTTTTATTGCATACGATACATACCACTGCCGATTTCGATATGGAAAATATATTCTATGCCGACGAGGGGGCGGTGGACTCGATCTACCGGGCTTTAAGCGGGGGGAAAGTAAAGACTATCGTCACGGATGTCACGATGGCTGCTTCGGGGATCCGGAAAGGGGCACTCGAACGTTTAGGTTTGGAAGTGAAGTGTTATTTGGCCGATCCGCGGGTTGCAGAGATGGCTTCCCGGATGAATATTACCCGTACACAAGCCGGTATCCGGCTGGCTACGGAAGAGCATCCCGATGCACTTTATATTTTCGGTAATGCGCCGACAGCATTGATGGAATTGTGTTCCCTGATGCGGAGAGGAAAGGCTTGTCCTGTCGGCGTGGTCGGTGCTCCGGTCGGTTTTGTAAACGTACGTGAATCCAAGTATATGCTGAAATCTTTTACGGCTGTTCCTAAAATTATTATCGAAGGCCGGAAAGGAGGGAGCAATCTGGCTGCAACGATTGTGAATGCCATTCTTTGTTTCGACGATGCAGGGCAGTTATTGCCGGGGAGAGACCTTTAAAGATGGTGTAGGATGGATAAGGTAATCGATATACAAAATTGGACACGGAAAGAAGAATACCTGTTTTTCAGGACTTTTCTTAATCCGATGATTTCTGTTACGGTTGAGGTGGATTGTACGACGGCTTACCGAAAGGCAAAAGAACGACAACAGCCCTTTTCATTGTATTATATGCATGCAGCTGTAACGGCGGCTAATCGCATCGAGGAATTTCGTTACCGGCAAGTAGGAGAAGAGGTCATACTTTATGAACGAATCGATTTATTTACGCCTGTACAAAATGCCGACGGCAGTTATCGTTCTGTCCGTTTGCCTGCGATAGAAACATTCGAAGATTTCCTGGCTGCTGCCCGGCCTCTTATCGAGGCTGCAAAGCGTGGAGAAGGAGAGGTACATAATGAGGCCGGACAAGGTAGGGATATTTTGCTGATCAGTGTGAATCCCTGGTATCGTTTTACAAATGTACAACTTGCTATTCCCGGAGAACCTCACCAGAATATTCCGATTTTTACTTTCGGTAAGATCGAAGAACGGGAAGGTAAGCGGATCATGCCGGTGGCTTTATCGGTTAACCACGGTTTTGTCAGCGGCTATCAGATCGGATTGTATTTGAAGGAATTCCAGCGATTGTTGAACCGATAGTTTTCTGATGAATCCGGAATGAAAATAGAGATAAATGAAAAAATTCTATATCATAGGCATCGACGATAATGGCCAAAGGGAATTTCAGGCTGAAGTTCGGGAGATCATTACAACTCATCGGGTATTTTCCGGGGGGAAGCGTCATTATGAGTTAATGCGCGACCGTCTGCCGGAACAGTATGTTTGGATCGATATCACCGTACCTCTGGAGGAGGTTTTTGAGAAATATGCCGCTTATTGCGAAGTGGTGGTTTTTGCCTCGGGTGATCCGCTTTTTTTCGGATTTGCCAATACGGTAAAGAGCCGTTTACCGGAAGCGGAGATACAAGTCTTCCCCTGGTTCAATTCTTTACAAATGCTGGCTCATCGTTTGGTCATTCCTTATCAGGATATGGAGGTCGTTTCCCTTACGGGGCGTCCGTGGCATGAGTTCGACCGGGCTTTGATTGCAGGAAAGGAAAAGATCGGGGTGTTGACCGACCGTCAGCATACTCCGGTAGCGATTGCCGGGCGTATGTTGGAATACGGGTATGCCGGCTACCGGATGCATATCGGTGAAATGCTGGGAAATGTGACCGAACGGGTACGGACGATGGAATTGCCTGAGGTGTTGCGTTCGGATTTTGCGTTTCCGAATTGTCTGATGCTTGAAAGGACCGGGCTGCGGAGCCGCCCTTTCGGTATTCCTGAAAATCGATTTTGTCTATTGGACGGGCGTGCTAAAATGATTACCAAGATGCCTGTCCGTTTACTTACACTCAGTATGCTGGATTTACATAACCGGCATAGCTTCTGGGATATCGGTTTTTGTACAGGTTCCGTGTCTGTCGAGGCCAAATTGCAATTTCCTCATTTGCATATCACGGCTTTTGAAGTTCGGGAGGAAGGGCGTGAATTGCTTGAAAAGAATAGCCGGAAATTCGGTACTCCGGGAATAACGGGAGTTATCGGTGATTTTACGGAAGCCGATTTATCGGTTTATCCGGTTCCTGATGCTGTTTTTATCGGTGGACACGGTGGAAAACTTGCCCGTATCCTGACGATATTAGCCGGTATTATGCCTGTAGGAGGTATTGTCGTTTTTAATTCGGTCTCCGAAGAGAGTCTGAACTTATTTCGTCAGGAAGCGGTCCGGTCCGGTTTCCGTCTGACGGATGAATGCCGGATCGCTGTGGACGATCACAATCCGATAACGGTATTGAAAGCTTGTGCTGAGTCGTATTTTAAACCAATACAGGCCTGAGTCGTAAAACTAAGTTTAAATGAATGTTTATGTTTCACTTTATCCGTAAGTCGTTGAAAACGGCAAAACACCATCCCCGGTTAGGAGGACTGGAGATTTTAAAATATATCGGTCCCGGTTTATTGGTTACTGTGGGATTTATCGATCCGGGGAATTGGGCTTCGAATCTGGCTGCCGGTGCCGATTATGGTTATACCCTTTTGTGGATGGTATCGTTGTCTACGGTCATGTTGATCATTTTGCAGCACAATGTGGCTCACTTGGGGATTGCTACCGGGCTGTGTCTTTCCGAAGCCACCATGACCTATATCCGGCCGAAATATGCTAAAATGATATTGTGGACGGCTATGGGAGCTTCGGTGTCCACCTCCCTGGCCGAAATTTTGGGAGGAGCGATCGCTTTGGAAATGTTGTTCGGTATTCCGGTGCGGATCGGAGCTATATTGACTACCGTTTTCGTATGTATTATGCTTTTTACCAATTCCTATCGGGTGATCGAGCGTTGGATCATCGCTTTTGTGTCTATTATCGGATTATCTTTTATTTACGAACTGTCCCTGGTACATATCGATTGGGGAGAAGCGGTTCTCGCGTGGGTGACTCCTTCTTTTCCTAAAGGTTCGATGGTCGTGATCATGAGTGTTTTGGGAGCTGTGGTGATGCCGCATAATCTTTTTCTCCATTCGGAGGTAATCCAGAGCCGGCAATGGAATCTGGAAGACGATAAAGTGATTCGCAGGCAGTTGCGTTATGAGTTTTGGGATACTTTCTTATCCATGATGATCGGTTGGGCAATCAATAGTGCCATGATCCTATTGGCGGCAGCCACTTTTTTCAAAAGCGGTAGTACGGTCAATGAGTTACAGGATGCCAGTGCTTTATTGCAACCGCTTTTAGGAAATAATGCCGCTGTGATTTTTGCCGTGGCTTTGTTGTTTGCCGGCATCGCTTCGACCATTACTTCGGGAATGGCTGCCGGTTCGATCTTTGCCGGCATTTACCGGGAGCCTTACGATATAAAAGACAGTCATTCCCGTTGGGGGGTATTGCTTTCACTGGTGATGGCATTGATTATTATCATGCTGGTTTCTAATCCGTTTATGGGACTCATCTATTCCCAAATGATCCTGAGTATTCAGTTGCCCGTTACGATTTTCCTGCAGGTATATCTGACTTCTTCCGGGAAAGTCATGGGTAAATATAAAAACCGGACTTCTACAAAATGGATCTTATATATTTTGGGAGGGATTGTGACCGTATTGAATGTGATGTTATTTATCAGTATGTTTTGAAGATAGATGGAAAGAAAGCAAATGGAGAACGAGTTGGAGTTGAAATGGCGACGGATTCAGCAGGCTATGCGGCAGGAAGAAGCTGATGGATGTTTGCTGACGATGAATATGAATTTGTACTATGTGTCAGGGCAGGTGTTTAACGGTTATTTTTATCTTCCGGCGGAGGGACGGCCTTATTGGTTTGTCAAACGACTGACTGTACCCGAAACAAATCAGGTACATGTTATCCGGAAACCGGAACAAATGCCGGAACTTTTTCGGGACCTGAATCTGGCAATGCCCCGCAAGCTACTTCTTGAGGAGGACGAGCTTTCTTATAATGAATGTATCCGTTTGCAACATGTATTCCGGGCTGAAGCAACGGGTAACGCTTCTGCCCTGATACGGCACATCCGAATGATCAAAACGCCTTGGGAAATAGAGCAAATGCGTATCTCTGCCAGGAGGCATGAGGCGGTTTATCGTGAGATTCCGGCCTGTTACCGGCCTGGGATGAGGGATATTGAATTGCAGATCGAAATTGAAAAGCGGATGCGGATGCATGGTTCCCTGGGTTATTTCCGGGCTTTTGGTTCGAATATGGATATCTTTATGGGAAGTCTGTTGGCAGGAGAAAATGCCGGAGAACCTTCCCCTTTTGACTTTGCCTTGGGGGGGAAAGGAATACATGCTTCGGGGCCTTTGGGAGCGAACGGGACTTTGTTGAGGGAAGGAACTACGGTAATGGCGGATATGTCGGGAAACTATACCGCCTACCAAACGGATATGACCCGGGTGTTTTCAATCGGGAAATTACCGGACCGGGCCTACCGGGTGCATCGTGTCGCTTTGGAAATACAGGCTCGCATGGAACGAACGGCAAAACCCGGGGTGTCCTGTGCCGAATTGTATAGGGATGCTTTGGCAATGGCCGGACAAGAAGGGCTGAAGGATTGTTTTATGGGTACTCATTTGCAGGCGAAATTCGTCGGACATGGGGTTGGATTGGAAATAAATGAATTGCCTGTATTGACCACCCGCTCGAAGGATATACTACAACCGGGAATGACTTTTGCTTTTGAACCGAAGTTCGTATTGGCAGGAATCGGAGCCGTGGGAATTGAAAATACATTTTTAGTGACAGATTCCGGTGTGGAAAAAATGACTTTATTGGATGAGAATATAATTGAATTATAATTGTAGCTAATTAAATATGATAATAAATACAATGAAAACAGCTATGATAATCGCTTCGGATGCCGGGGCACGAACTGCCGGAATTATCCGGGAAGAACTAGGTAAGGAAGTGGACCTGTTCTCTGTATCGGAACGGAGCGGGTGTGTCCGGATCGATTCGATCACTGATTTTACCTTAAGGCATTTCGGGGATTACGAAGCTTTTGTTTTTATCGGGGCGATGGGAATTTGTGTACGGGCGATCGCTCCTTGTGTGACTTCGAAATATGCAGATCCTGCCGTAGTCAATGTGGACGCTACCGGACATTTTGTTGTGTCGGTTCTGGCCGGCCATGTCGGTGGCGCAAATGCCCTGACCGAACGGTTAGCCCGTATATTAGGGGCTCAGCCTGTGGTTACGACCCAAAGTGATAATACCGGATTGTGGGCTTTGGATTTGTTAGGTAAAGAGAATGGCTGGAAAATGGAATACCGGCGTTCCTTGAATGAGCTGATTTCCATTTTCGTCAACCAGCGGCCGACGGCCCTGTTGTTGGATATACGCGATGAGGGAACCGACCGGCTCGAACATTCACGACCGGCCCATGTGGATGTCTATTATCATTTCGAGGATATTCCGGCAGGACGTTATGAGCTGATTATTGCCGTTACTCCCTGTTTGTATGAATGTGAAACACCGATTTTATATTATCATCCGGCTGTACTTCATTTGGGGGTAGGATGCCGTAAGCAGTGTAACCCGACCGGTATTTGGGCTTATATTGGTGATGAATTGAAACGGCATGGACTTTCTCCTTTAGCTGTTAAGGTAGTGACAACTATTGAGTTGAAAAAAGATGAACCTATGGTCGCCGATCTGGTTCGGAATCTGTCTGCTAAAATGCAGATTTACAGGCCTGAGGAACTGAAGGATATAGAAGTACCGAATCCCTCCGGGAAGGTATTCGAGGTGACAGGCGCCTATAGTGTTTCCGAAGCAACTGCTTTGAAAAGTGCCGGGAATACGAAATTATTGCTGGAAAAACAGAAGGGACAGGTTACTCCGGGGAATGATTTTACTTTTGCCGTTGCTCTGGATAGAGAGGCGGAACGAAGCGGTTTTATCGAGATCGTCGGGGCAGGTCCCGGTGATCCGGAACTGGTTTCTGTCCGGGGGAAAAGGTTATTGGAAAAAGCCGATTTAATTCTTTATGCAGGAAGTCTGGTGCCAATCGAGCTTACTTATTATGCAAAGCCGGGGGCGACTGTGCGTAGCTCGGCTTCCATGACCCTGGAAGAGCAATTTGCATTGATGAAAGAGTTTTATGACCGGGGATTATTTATTGTCCGGTTACATACCGGGGATCCTTGTATTTATGGGGCTATCCAGGAGCAAATGGCCTTTTTCGACCGGTACGGTATGCGTTACCGGATTACACCGGGAATCTCTTCTTTCCTGGCTGCTGCTGCTGCATTGCGTTCACAGTTTACCATACCTGAAAAGGTTCAGAGTATTATTCTCACCCGTGGAGAGGGGCGTACACCGATGCCGGAAAAGGAAAAACTCCATCTGTTGGCCCGGTCACAAAGCACGATGTGCATTTTCCTGAGTGCTTCGATTGCCGAAGAAGTACAGCGTGAATTACTGGAATGTTATCCTCCCGAGACTCCTGTGGCAGCCTGTTATCACCTGACCTGGAAAGACGAAAAGATTTTCCGGGGCGAACTCCGTAATTTGGCGGCAATAATGAAAGAGAACAATTTGACCTTGACCACCATGATTGTAGTCGGCGAAGCAATCGGTAACCGGGAAGGTTTGTCAAAACTCTACTCCAGCCATTTCACCCACCTGTTTCGTGGAACAAAGGGACGGGGATAATGTTTCATTTTGTTTTCTGGAATTTTTTTTGTAAATTTAACTTGTAGTTAAATTGGCAAAAAAATGTCCCGGCAGGCTCGTCAACAGTCCAATACAGGTGTATACCACGTCATCCAACGTGGTGTTAATCGTATGTTGATATTCCATGAAGATGCTGATCGACGGATGTTTCTCGATCTTTTGAAATCACAGGCTGGTGAATTTTTCAAAGTGTACTGTTTTTGTTTGATGGATAATCACATTCATCTTATCGTAAAAACCAGTCGCTTGAGTTTTTATATTCATCGGATTTTGACGGCGTATGCGATATGGTTTAATCATAAATATGAACGGGAGGGTTATCTTTTTCAAGATCGTTTTAAAAGTGAGGTCATTGAAGATCAGGGTTACTTGTTGCGTTGTTTTCGGTATGTGCTGCAAAATCCCTTGAAAGCAGGTTTGTGTCATGAAATTTCGGAATACCGGTGGAACAGTTATTCGGTATATTTTAATCCGGTGGATTCTTTTGTTTCCACTGAATTTTTAACTTTGTTTTTCGATAGTAAAGCAGATTTTCAGGCCTATATGTTAGAAGATGAAGACGGGGAATTCATGGAAGCGGGATATCAATTTAAAGATCATGAGGTCCGGAAATTGTTGGAAGAAATGTTGGAAGGGGAAAGTTTTGAGATTTTAACTAAAGTTGAACAGAGACAGGTGCTGAAAGTATTGAAACAGAATCCGAACATTGGATTACGGCAACTTGCCCGTATTACAGGGATCAGTTTAGGTATAATCCATCGTTTGTAAATGAAACATTACCCCCGTCCCTTTGTTTTAAAAAGGTAAAAATGATATTGGTATTTGGTGGAACTACAGAAGGTAGGGCTGCAGTAGAGACTTTGGATGAAGCCGGGCAAACTTATTATTATTCAACCCGGGGAAACGGACAGCAAGTGGAGTGTATACACGGCATTCGGTTGGCGGGAGCTATGGAAGTGAAAGAGATGATCGATTTCTGCCGGGAACATGGGATTCAATTGTTGGTAGATGCTGCTCATCCGTTTGCCGAACAACTGCACAAGAATATAGGACAAGCTGCTGAAGAATTGAATATTCCGGTTGTTCGTTACGAACGGATTTATCCTCCCCGTGATCCGGACCTGATCTGGTGTGATTCGTATGCAGAAGCTTGTGTATGGTTGAAAAATCAGGGAATACGGAATTTACTGGCGTTGTCCGGTGTGCAGACCATACCTAAATTGAAGGCTTATTGGTTGGAAAATCCTTGTTGGTTCCGGGTACTCGATCGGCCGGAGTCCCGGCAATTGGCTTTAAAATATGGATTTCCGGCAGGGAAGCTGATTTTTTGGGAAGAGGGAAAAGAGGAAAGGGGGGTGTTATTGCAATTACGCCCCGATGCTATCCTGACCAAGGAGAGCGGTCGGTCCGGTTATTTCCGTGAAAAGGTCGAAGCTGCCCGGAAATCAGGTATTCCGGTTGTCGTGATCAAACGTCCGGCATTGCCCGAGGGATTCTATGTCGTAACCGGGAACAACGGTTTGCGGCACCGCATAGAACGTCTGTTGCCCGGATTTTATCCATTGCATAGTGGTTTTACGACCGGTAGCTGTGCCTGTGCTGCTGCAAAAGCGGCTTTATCGACTCTGCTGACGGGAGAAGTGTTGAATCAGGTGACGATCACTCTACCTGACGGCGAAGAAGTCGAATTGCCTGTGAGCCGTACAGAGAAGGACGGACAGAGTATAATCTGCACGGTGGTCAAAGACGCGGGAGATGATCCTGACGTGACTAATAAACGGGAAATCTGTGCAAAAGTAATGCTTTCTAAAGAAACCGGTATTCGTTTTGCCGCAGGGAAAGGAGTAGGTATCGTAACTTTGCCCGGATTGGGTTTGGAGATAGGAGAACCGGCTATAAATCCGACTCCCCGAAAGATGATGGCCGCCGAGACAGAAAAAATTCTGGAAGCTCATCGTATACCGAAACAAGGAGTAGTCATCGAGATTTCGGTACCCGATGGAGAAGAACTGGCTCTCAAAACTTTCAATCCGAAATTAGGTATTGTCGGGGGAATTTCCATTATCGGTACTTCCGGAGTGGTCCGTCCTTTTTCGTCCGAAGCTTTCGTTGCGACCATCCGTAAAGAAATACAGGTAGCTAAAGCATTGGGATGCCGGCATATCGTCATTAATTCGGGAGCTAAAAGTGAGCGGATCCTCCGTGAACGTTTCCCTGAAATGATACCTCAGGCTTTTGTCCATTATGGTAATTATATCGAAGAGACCTTGAAAATCATAGAGGAAGAAGGTATCGGGCGGGTAACGATGGGGATTATGATCGGCAAAGCGGTGAAATTGGCCGAGGGGCATGGGGATACGCATAGCCGGAATGTAGTTATGAACCGCGATTTTATCATCGGTTTGGCGAAGGAAGCCGGTTGTGATGACGGGATTTGTGCCCGCATTTCTGAAATGACTTTAGCCCGGGAATTATGGAACATGTTACCGGCCGATCATCCGTTTTTCTCCTTCCTTTTGAAAAAATGCGAGGAAGTTTGTTATTCCTATATAAAGGGAGAAAAAAAGTGTATAATTGAACTGATGCTGATTTCTGAAGAGTCCTTATGATTGATTATCAGGCACTTTGGATTAAAGTTTTACGATGGTTATAACGTTCGCATTGCTGACACACATCATATCCCAGCATGGTACCCAGGATAAAATCTTCTTCGGGGGTTAACAGGTTTAATGGACGGTTGCAGATTAACCGGACAATATCGATACATTCTTTTTTTCCGAAAAACAAGTTCAGTCGGTGGGCATTGATGGGACAGATTTCATATTCAAGACCTGATTTTTCTAATCTTTGTATGGCAAAAGATTCATCGGTTTTGTCTATCGTACACAATGCCATGTACCGTATACCTTTTTGTAATTCGTAGATATGGTGTACGAATATTTTCATGTCTCCGGATAAAATGCAACTATCCATGATCAGGGCATTAAATTTCTTTTTTCAACGCATCGGTCCAGTTTTGTATACGGAGTTCCGTTTTATCCGCTTCGTTGTTTTCGTCGATCAATAATCCGACCAGCTGTCCGTCGATTTCGGCAGTGGAGGCATCATAGGTATAATCCGAAGGATCGACAGTTCCGATAAACGTAGCTCCTGTACCCTGTAATTTTTCATAGATGATCCCGACGGCATCACAGAAAGTAGATCCGAACGACATGGCATCCCCACAACCGAATAGGGCTATTTTTTTACCACTTAGATTTTTTCCGGCTAATTGTTCCAGAAAATCATACCAATCATCCTGCAATTCTCCCGATCCCCAGGTCGAACTTCCTAAGATGAGCAGTTCATACTCTTCAGCTACTTTAGCATCGGTATTTCCTACATTGTACACCTCACTGCTACCGACCCCCAGATGAGAAGCGATCTGCTCCGCTACTGATTCGGTTGTTCCGGTTGTTGAACCGTAAAATATTCCAATCTTTTTCATATTTCATGTTTTAATTAATAAGATCGGAACGAAAATACGCGATTCTATCGGGTTGGAAAATCCCCTCTTTTAGTGAAATTGATCAGAGAAATACCCTAAAAATAGGGAGTTGTATATAGATATTTCGACCGGATTATTTGAGACAGGACAGTATTTATTCCAACAATGCGTCGATCGAATTAGCACAAAACCCCTGTCTCTGTATGTTACAGTGTTAGTTTTTCTAATAATTCTTCTATTGTATGGACTATAATATCTTCCTGGTGAGGAAAATGCAATATGAATTGATCAGGCTGCCTGTTGGTTTCAATGTAAACAGCTGAGTCAATATCGCGATTGGCCAGGATCTCATTTCGTTGAAGGGCTTTACGTACCATGGCATAGCGATAGCCGTGTCCGGTCAGACGGATTTCGTACCGATAATTGTTGGTGATGCGGAAAAGTCCTGATTCCATGTCGAAAGTAATCCCTTTGCGGGCGAAAAAACGACTGAGGTATCCTTCCAGGGCAAGGTCTTCCGGCGTACCGGAGGTGATACCGTTCACCTTATCCATCAGCCAAATCTTATCGGCGATCTGGAGGGCTAGTTCCAGATCATGAGTCGAAAGAAAAATCGTTTTATCGGTTTCGCGGGTCAGGTGATGAAGCAGTTGCATGATTTCGACTTTGCTTGGGAAATCGAGGAAAGCGGTCGGCTCATCCAGATAAATGACCGGTGTCTCCTGAGCCAAAGCTTTGGCGATCATTGCTTTCTGACGTTCACCGTCACTTAGGGTATGAAGCATTCGGGAAGCCAGAGGATGAATATTGACCAGCCCGATCGCTTTATCCACGATCTCATCGTCAGCCCGGCTTAATTTACCCCAAAAACCTGTATAAGGACTACGGCCCATACCGATTAATTCCCGGACCGTCATATTGCGGATATCACATTTTTCGGTCAAAACGACACTGATCACCGTGGATAAGGCTTTGTCCGTATATTTTTCCAATTTTTTTCCAGCCAGGTAAATATCTCCGCTTAATTTGGGCTGGAAGGCCGAAAGGGTGCGCAGTAGGGTGGATTTTCCAATACCGTTCGTTCCTAAAAGACAGGTCAGTTCACCGGCATAAATATCACTGCAAATATTTTCGGCTACAATTTTAGGGCGTACTTTCCCTTTATAGCCGATCGTCAGGTTACGGAGTTGTATGGTGGCGGTCTTATTCATTCAGTTCGTTTTTACGTTTACGGAATAATACCGAAGCAACAACCGGAGCTCCGATGAGTGCCGTGACCGAATTAACCGGCAGGGCTCCTTCGAAACCCGGCATGCGTGCGATCAGATTACAGGCCAAAGCCAGGGAGGCGCCCATAACCAGACAGGCCGGCATCAAAAGCCGGTGATCCGAAGTTTGGAAAACAGCCCGGCACAGGTGAGGGACTGCCAAGCCTAAAAAGATGATCGGACCGCAATAGGCCGTAACAATAGCCGTCAATACGCCCGAACAGGTGATCACCAGAACTCTGGCCCGTTTGATATTCAATCCCAGATTCCGGGCATAACCATCTCCCAGCATCAATAAGTTTAATGTTTTCACCAACAAAAAAGACAAGGGGATCAAGATGGCCATGATCGTAACAAAAAGCATCATTTGATTACCGGATACCCGTGAGAAACTTCCCAGCCCCCAGATAACATAGGTTTTAATATCTTCTTCTACACTAAAAAATTTTAAAATACCGATGATGGCATTCGCCAGGTAACCGATCATCACTCCGATAATAAGCAGGGTAACGTTTCCTTTTACTTTATGTGAAGCGAAAACAATCAGTGCCATAACGGATAACGAACCGGCGACGGCAGCGATCGAAAGCGCCACTTCTCCGAAAAGACCGAGGTGGCTGAGGGCTACTCCGCCTATGCTACCTGAAAAAAGTACGACGAAAGCAACTCCCATACTGGCTCCTGAGCTGATTCCTAATACAGAAGGTCCTGCCAGGGGATTGCGAAATACCGTTTGCATCTGCAAACCACTGATCGACAGACCTGCTCCGGCGACCAAGGCGGTCAATGCCTGCGGAAAACGCGATTTCCAAATGATATTCTGCCAGGTTTGAGGCTCATCTCCTGTACCGGTGAAGATGTGCCATACCGCACTCATCGGTATACGAACCGAACCCAATACCATGTTGAGGAATAAGAATACAACAATACTCAATATGATAAGCAGGATAAAAGTTGTATTTCGTCCGGTTGAAGCCATAGTGATTAGTCGTTTAACTGATGATAGTATACCGGTACGTAATCCGGTAATAATTCCGGGTGAAACACTTTAATGAAATCGGCAAGTAATAATTCCGGTTCCATGGGCATATTTTCGTAATAGGGTTTTTCACGCATATTACAATAAATCACTCCTTTTTGTTTGAAAGCCTTAAAGTCACCGTAACGTTCGTCCTGGGCTAAAAGTGTTTCGTAGGTATATTGTCCCGGGTAGCTATTCAGGATGCGCCAGTAATCTGCCTGGTCGGCTTGATTGTATACCGTTTCGAAATCGAGATATACGCCGCCTGAACGGGGATCGTCTTTCAGGAAATAATCGGCTCCGGCATCTTCGAATACTTGTGCCAGAAAGCTTTGTCCTCCTACGGCATACCATGTTCCTCCGTGTATTTCACCGCTGAGCACGACCGGCCGGTGTTCGACCCGGGCTGTCAATCTTTTCAGATCATTGTATTTTTGTTCTATCTCATTGAATATTTTATTCGCCTTTTCTTCCTCTCCGATTAAAAGACCGACAAATTTAATCCACTCGGCTTGTCCCAATGGAGTCGTTTCTTTATAACCCAAATGAGGGACTAGTGGAATATCTACTTCTTTCATAGCGTCGTAGCCCCCTTGTTTGAAGGGAGAGATGAGGATCAGGTCGGGAGCGAGGTTCATAATGATTTCCGCATCGAAATTACCCTCGATACCGATTTTCTGAGTTTTCCCTTCGGCTAACTGTTGTTTGATCGTTGCATTATTCAAAAAGCGGGTACTGCTGATTCCCACGACTTGGGAAGTTGCTCCGAGCTTGATAAAATTAGAGAGTTGTAAAGAAGTCATACAGATGACGCCCCGGATCGGCAGATCGAGTACAGGTATATGCGGGGGAAGCTCAGGATGTGTGCCTCGCTGTCTTAGGGCGAAGGTATATTCCGAACCGGTTTCGCTTTGAGGATCTTTGATATGAAGGAGTCGGTAATTTTCGTGTTGTTCCAGCCAGAAGCCTTGTGCATAACGAATATTCGAACGATCTGTTTGTGTAGCGACAGGGTTTTGTTTTTTGCGGTTACCTGAACGACAGGAACCTAAGGCCAGACAAAAACCGATGGTAAATACCAGTGATAAAAAATAAATCTTTTTCATGCTCTTTTCCTCCGAAAGAAATTTGTTTATTAGCTATGATCGGCAGGTTTTCTGGCTTGTCATCTTTTCTCCTTCCCAAAACGCCCGGGTTTCAGTGGATCATTGAAAAGACCTGCAAAATGACAGTAATGACTTTACAGCTGCGGGGACAGCTTCGGGTTTTCACCGAATTCCCAAATTCCCATGCGGGGATACCGATGCTGCTACAAAGATAGTATTTTAGGCACTTTATCCTGTTAATTTTGTCCAAATTATAAAAAGAATAAATAAAGATTACTACTTTTGGTCACCATGTACTTTTATTTATTGGCCTTTATGAAAGTATGTGTATATGATAATAAGTAGAACGCAAAATGTAAACATGATGAAAAAGATCCTTTTTTTCGCTTTTTTCTGTTGTGCTTTTTTTTCTTATGCACAGAAAGCAGATTTAAAAAATTGTTACAAGTATTCGGAAGAAAATCTGAAGAAGTATTATCACTCTTTGAGTGTATTTCCTTCCTGGATATCCGGGACAGATATGTTTTGGTATAATTATATTACGCCCGGAGGTGCTAAATACTATCTGGTCGATCCGGTCCGTAAAAAAAAACTGGAAATGTTTGACATGGAAGATATGATCGGTAAATTAACCCAAGCTACGGGGATATCATTTAATATCAAAGATTTCCGATTGGGAGGGCTGAAATTTGATGAGGGGGATCCGTATTGTTTTTCTTTTTCCAAGGGAGGACTGGATTTTCATTACAATATCAGAACCCGGGAGCTGAAAAAACTGGACCCTGAACAAGCCTGCCGTTTTTATCCTCCGGCATCCCCTTATTGGTTAAAGTTTTCCCCTGACAGTAGTTACAGTATATATGCTTACCGGCACAATCTGTATCTGCTGAACAGGCAGGATACGGTTCCGGTACAGTTGACCACAGATGGAGAGAAGTATTATTCCTATAGTAATCAGAAGGACAGCGATTCGGATAAAAATACAACTCCCAATATTGTGTGGGCTGGAAATTCTAAGGTGTTTTACTGCTTACGTCAGGACAGGCGTAAGGTTGAAAATTGCTGGGTAGTTGATAATCTGGCCGAACCACGTCCTAAATTGCGTACTTATAAATTCCCTATGCCGGGTGAAAAATATGTTTTTACCTACGATCTGCATTTGTTTTATCCGGAAACCTGCCAACATATTGTTGTGAATATTGATAAATACCCCGATCAGGAGGTTCGGATTGTTGCATCTGATTTGGAAAATTGTCCGGAGGATCTTTATTTTACCCGTAAAAGCAGGACTTGTGATAAAATGGATTTATGCCGGGTGGATACCCGTACGGGAGACGTTTTTGAAGTGATCAGCGAAACTTCCATGCCTTATTTTACCGAACAATTGTTTGATTGCCGGATTCTGAACGGTGGGGAAGATATTATCTGGTGGTCGGAACGTACCGGTTGGGGGCAATATTATCTGTATGATAAATATGGAAAATTGAAAAATACCATTACTTCCGGTACTTTTACCGCCTGCAGGATTTCCCATTTGGATAAACTGAAACGTCGTTTTATTTTTGAAGGGTATGGACGTGAAAAAGGGATGGACCCCGCCTATCGTTTTTTCTATCGGGTAAATTTCGATGGTTCCGGCCTGACTTTGCTGACTCCGGGGAATGGATATCATTCTATCGAATTGTCCAAACAGGGAAATTATTTGCTGGATGTTTATTCCAGAGTGGATATGGCGCCGGTATCGGTTGTCCGCGATATGAAAGGGAAGGAGATTTTACCGCTTGAAAAAGCGGATCTGAGTTTATTGTATAGCACCGGTTGGCGGGAACCGCAAAAAATAGCGGTAAAATCAGCTGACGGAATAACTGATTTGTATGGCGTGATGTATACCCCCTTTGACATGGATTCTACCCGCAAATATCCCTTGGTTGTTTATGTTTATCCTGGGCCTCAGGAGGATCAGGTACCCCAGGCTTTTTCTATGGATGATAATGGAAATCAGGCTCTGGCACAATTGGGGCTTATTGTGATCCATATCGGATACCGGGGAGGTTCTATGTTCCGGGGGAAAAATTTCTATAATTTCGGTTATGGTAATTTGCGGGATTATCCTTTGGCCGATTGCAAATTTGCCATTGAGCAACTGGCCGACCGTTATGCTTATATTGACCGGGATCGGGTGGGAATATACGGACATTCGGGAGGTGGGATGATGGCAGCAGCAGCAATCCTGACTTATCCCGACTTTTTCAAGGTGGCTGTGGCTGCTTCCGGTAACTATGACAATAATATTTATACCAAATGGTGGGGAGAGATGTATCATGGAGTAAAAATGAAGGTCAAAAAAGATGCAGATGGTATAAAAAAATATATTTTTGAATCGAAGATTCCTACAATAATGGAATTGGCAGCGAATTTAAAGGGAAAATTATTGCTGGTGACAGGGGATATGGATATTAATGTACATCCTGCGAATACCTTCCGTCTGGCAAATGCTTTGATCAAGGCGGATAAATTGTTTGATATGATGGTTATTCCGGGAGCTGACCACAGTATAGATTCCCCGTATTATTTTAATTTATTACGGCATTATTTTGCAGAACATCTTTTGGGAGGTGCCATTGAATAAAGATAAACAGATAAGGTTTGGTACCGGAGAAATTCTGTCTTTTGAAAAGTTTTTCAAGGAGAATTTCTCCAAGTTTTATGCTTTTACTGTTCGTTTTGTTGAAGACAGCTATATTTGTGAAGATCTGGTTCAGGAAACATTTATTTCTGTATGGGAGTCGGGTAGTAATCAGTACGATTCTCCGATAATGCTGCATGCTTTTATCTATAAAACTATCCGTAACAAAGCGCTCAATTACTTAAAACACCATAAAATCAGAGAACAATATTCACAGAAATATTTGAAAGAGCTGGAATCAGAAGAGTATATGTTCAGCTCCGTATTGGATGAAGAAGCACATTATGTCCTTTATGAGGCCATCCGGTGTTTGACTCCGCAATGTCAGACTGTCATAAAATTACATCTTGGAGGGAAAAAAAATAAAGAAATAGCTGAAGAAATGGGGATTAGTGTTATTACGGTGAAATCTCATAAAATGATGGCTTACAAGGAATTGAGAAAAATATTAGCACATTCTGTTTCTTTTATTTTGCTTGTTTGTGTAAATAGTGTGAAAAAAAATCAATTTTAGCTCATACCTTTTTTTTTCTGAATTGTTTTTATGGTATAAAACAGGAATAAATGGAAACTATTCAGAAATACATTGAGCTGGCCCGTCTGATTTGCAAGCGCCGGCTTTGGGGGTTAAACGGGAGAGAAGCAGAGCAGTTAGAAGCATGGCTGAAGGAGAATCCACGTGATAAATCAGCATTTAAAAATCTACAGCATATTGACCCGGAGGGGTTAGCTGACCGTTATGAAAAGATAGACATAGACCGTCAATGGAAAAATTTTCAGAAACGGACGGCCTGGCGTACTTATATCTGGTGGAGAGTCGGTGTTGTTGCTGCCGGAATATGTTTATTGTTGGGAACGGGTTGGTTGTTTTACCGGCAAGCCCGTCTTTTTCCTCAGCCGGAAATTGCAGCAACGGTTCCGGAAGCTGTACGGTTGGTGCTCTCTTCAGGGAGAATCCTGGACCTTTCGGACTGTGAAAATGTAGATGTACGCGAAATCGAAGGAAAAGTCATTCTGCATAACGGGCAGTTGGAATATTGTAGTGATTCTGTAAAGCGGAATTCTGAAGAGACCAATACTTTGATTATTCCCAAAGGAGCTTTTTATCATCTGATATTTTCAGATGGTACAAAAGTGTGGTTGAATTCAGATTCAAAAATCACTTATCCGCTTGTTTTCTCAGGTAATGCCCGGAAAGTAATTCTTACCGGAGAGGCTTATTTTGAAGTTACCAAGAATTCTGGTCAGCCTTTTATTGTACAAACAGAAAATTTTAATGTAAAAGTATTGGGTACTTCTTTTTGTATCAATACTTTCGGTGATAATGGCAAAGTTTATAC
This sequence comes from Odoribacter sp., assembly GCF_985060555.1. NCBI lineage: Bacteria > Pseudomonadati > Bacteroidota > Bacteroidia > Bacteroidales > Odoribacteraceae > Odoribacter > Odoribacter sp. The sequence continues at coordinate 53,509 of NZ_CFKYFN010000036.1, forward strand.
GGCTTTGGAAAGTGGCGTTGTGGAGATGGACTGTGGCAGGGAGAATACTTTGATTCTGGCTCCCGGACAGGTTGCCGAACTGGATGTACGCCGCCCGGGAGCATGTGTCAGGATGTCGGAGGTATCGGTAGAACAACTGGTCGCCTGGAAAAAAGGTTTGTTCTGTTTCAGACAAACTTCTTTGCCGGATATTTTGAAACAGGTGGCGAGGTATTATGATGTGCATTTTATGAATCTGGAAGATGCTGAAGGAGAAGCTTATACCGGTGATATCTCCCGGAACGTATCTTTGGAAGTATTGCTCGGGGCTATTAGCGCACAGACAACGGATATTCAATTTAAAATAGTGAACAGGACTGTGTATATCACAAAGAAAAGAGATTAGGGTGAATTTGGCCTTTCTCCTAATCTCTTTAACACAAAATGTTTTATACAAACATGTCCCACAAATATAGTGAAAGGTGAGAGCAAAAACAACAAACTTGTTTGATTGATTTTGCCGAACCGCATCCTATAATACAAATATAATGAAAAGAAGTGTATAATTTTATTTTTCTCAAAATGGGTAAAAAAAATAGAGTTGCGGTTATCTGCGGATGGCTGATGTTTGTGGTTTTGTCCCCGGGATATGCTTTGGGACAGCAACAGGATCTGATTTCCCTGAAAGTATCGGATGTCCCTTTTGTCAAGGTTTTGGAAGAGATCAGAAAACAGTCGGGATACAATTTTATGTATAACGAAAAGTTTACCAGAAATGTGGGTAGAATTACTTTGGAAGTAAAAAATTTACCTCTGGAAACAGTGATGGAAAAGGTGTTGAAGGGAACAGGATTGAATTTCAGGATTCAGGATAATATCATTATCCTTCAGGAAAATAGGGTAGAACAACCTCGTTTCCGGACACTCCGGGGGACGGTGAGAGATGAAAATGGAGAACCTATACCGGGGGTTACTGTGTTGATCAAAGGGACTTTGATAGGGGTTTCTACGGCGATAGACGGAAGTTTTACGCTGGATTTACCCGGAGAAACTGAAGTCCTGCAAATTTCCTTTATCGGAATGGAGACTCAGGAGATTAAGATTTCTCCGCAGATGAATGAGTTGAATGTTGTGATGCGTCCGCATATCAGCGAGTTGGAGGAAGTGATTGTCAGTACCGGATATACACAGACGGCCAAGTGGAGGGCAACCGGATCGGTAGCTGTTGTGGATAAAAAAGTGTTTGAGAATAAAGCTTTGCCGACGATGGATAAGCTGTTGCAGGGACAGATTGCCGGAGTCAGTGTACAAGCCCGCTCCGGACGTCCGGGAGAATCTGCCAAAATACGGATCAGGGGAACTAATACCATCACGGGGAATGCAGAGCCTTTATGGGTCGTGGATGGGGTTCCCTTGCAAAAAAATATTCCTCTTATTTCTACAGGACAGATCAAGGCCGGAGATTTCAGCGATATTTTTACCAATGGAGTTGCCGGTATCAATCCCAATGATATAGAGAATGTAACGATTCTGAAGGATGCGGCAGCAGCGGCTATTTATGGTTCCAGGGCTGCCGGAGGAGTGATTGTTGTTACGACCAAGACCGGAAAATCGGGAAAGATGGCAGTGAATTATTCTATGAATGTTTCGATGGTGATGAAACCCGGACGCGACCCGGAGCTTATGAATTCCCGGGAGAAATTGGAATGGGAACAGGAGTTGTGGGATGAATTTGCGGCAGAGGGATATGCCGGGGGAGATCGTTATCCTGTAGTGGGGATTGTCGGTATGATCCGTTCGGGAAAAGAAGAGTTCAGGGATATGAGTGTCACTGAACAAGAGGCATATATTCAAGAGCTGGCTTCTGTGAATACCGACTGGATTGATTTGTTATTCCGGACAGCGGTGTCTACCAATCATTATTTATCATTTTCAGGAGGAAGTGAGAAAAATACATATTATGTATCTTTCGGTTATTCAAAAGATAACGGTGCCGTAAAAAAAACAGATTACGACCGCTATAACTTAAGTGGTAAAATAGATGCTAATCCGAACAAACATTTGCATTTCCAACTGGGATTCGATATGGCTATGCAAAATTCTACAGGACCATCAACAGATCCATTCAGTTATGCTTATTTTGCAAATCCGTACGAACGTCCTTTTAATGAAGATGGCTCATATCGTGCAGATTACACTTATTACAAATTACCCAAAGTGAACGGGAGTTATGATCCCACTATCCCTCCCAATGGTTTTAATATGTTGAGGGAGATGAATGAAACTGAAAGTAAAACTGATAATTTTTCAATAACGTCCCGTTTTAACCTCGATTATTCTTTTTTTAAGCAGCTCAAATTTTCGGGTTTGGCTTCTTATTCTTTTACGAACAATAAAAGCGATAATTATAAAGGGAAAGATACTTACGCTGCGTTTGTTGACCGTTTGTATTTCGATACCCAGGGGAATAGTTCGCGGACGTATTCTTCGATATCGCAATCCAATACCAACAATTCAAGTTACAGTCTGCGCGGTCAATTGAGTTATTCCGATGTCTACAGGGAAATACACCGTTTTTCTGTTTTGGCAGGTGCTGAGATTCGTGGCGAGAAAGCCGAAGGTATTTTTGAAAAACGTTACGGATATGACCCTGTGACCGGTAATTCAGCTATGCCGGTTCCTAAAGATCCTGGTAATGGAGAAGGTTTTAAATATTCGGATCTGGTGTCTTATGCCAATGCAATGGATCAATTGTCAGGACAGGAAATAGAAGAAAATCGTTTTGCTTCTTTTTATGGAGCGTTGGATTATTCTTTGTTTGACCGGTATGTTTTGAATGTATCGTTCCGAACAGACGGATCTAATAATTTCGGTAGTGATGAACAGTTTAATCCGACCTGGTCGGCAGGTGCTGTCTGGCATGTGAGTGAAGAAACATTTATGGAAGTTGTTCGTCCGGTATTAAGCCGGCTGTCATTGCGGGTTGCTACCGGTTATACCGGAAATATCAATAAGACGGTGAAACCCAACCTGATGATGAAGTATTATAAAAATTTCCGGATATCCGACGATGAGAATTACCGCATGGGGTATATTAACAATGCACCGAATCCGAAATTGAGATGGGAAAAGACCAGGGATGTGAAAGTGGCTTTGGATTTCGGATTGTGGAAAGACCGGATTAACGGTATTGTTGAAGCTTACTGGCGGAAAAGTAAAGATTGTGTGACCAGTGAATATGTTCCGGTAACTACCGGATTTTTTAACCAGTCGTATAATACCTCTGTATTGCAGAATAATGGAGTTGAATTTTCATTATCGGTAGCAGTTCTTAAAAGTAAGGATTATAATTTGTCGGTATCGGCCAATGTTGCCTGGAATCAAAACAAACTGAAAAAATATAATTCACCTAATACTTCGCTGGCTTTGGATAAATATGTAGGTTATCCTATGGGAGCCGTCTTTTCCGGGAAATATGAAGGAATAGACCCTGAAACCGGGATGTATAAATTTAAGCTTCGTCCGGATGCTGTGACGAATAAAGACGGATATTTACGTGAGCCTAATAATTACTATTATTATCTGGGGACTTCGGTAGCTCCTTTTACCGGTGGATTTAATTTGAACTTTTCTTATAAAAATATCGGGCTGAGTGTAGGCGGAAGTTATTCAGTAAAGGCAAAGATGGTGGATAATATAGAATCTCCGGCTGGATATGAATTGCTCAGTGGAAGTAAGTTGGAATCTATCCCGACTCCCCATAATGACTTGTACAGAAATCATCTGAATGTAAAACGTGAGGTTCGTAACCGATGGACTCCGGAAAATAGGACGGGAGTGAAATATCCCCGTTTAATAGATGCTTATGGAAAAAAATTGGGATTAGACCTGACTAATCCCACCTTAACTACGATTACAAGGGGAGCTTTACTGGAAGATATTTCCTATCTGCGGATCAATACCATTGCCTTGTCTTATAGTTTGCCGCAAAGAGTATTAGAACGGATAAATTTCTCTTCTGCCGCACTGAACCTGACATTGAATAATTTTTTCACCATAACGAAATATTCCGGAATAGACCCGGAGGTCCCGGGAGCTACTTATCCGGTTTCCCGGTCTGTGACTATTGGTTTGAATGTTGGATTTTAATGATATGTGTATGAAAAATCTGAAAATGAGAATAATGCTGATGCTATTGGGGGTATGTTTCTCCTGTAATAGTTATCTGGACCTTAAACCGTACGGAGAGACAATCCCGAAGACTCCGGAGGAATTTTCGGCCTTGTTGCATAGCATCTTGAATGACATAGACTACGGTACAGACCGGATTATCATTGGGAATAGCCGTTCTGTACTGGATTATGAGAGTTATGCCGATAATCTGGATGCCAGCTTGACTATTTATCCTGAAGGTGGCCAGTTGGATTTGTATGTAGCTCCTCGTTTGAACGGTTACCAGAATGTATATCGGGAACTCTATGAGAAAATACGGAATTGTAATCTGATTATCGAAAATATGAAAGATCAGGATACGGAACTCGGTAAGGATATTCTGGCAACTTCTTATGCATTGAGAGGGGTATGTTATTATAATCTTTTACGATGGTTTTGTGAACCTTATGATAAAGCAATGGCAAAGACCCAGTTGGGTATTCCTCTGGTCAGTAATTTTGACATGGAAGCACTGACGGACCGTTCCTCTATGGAAAAGACGGTGGAATTTATCCGGGATGACTTGAAGAGGGCCATTGGTTTCAATATGAAAAAGGATATCTACCGGTTTAAGACAGAAGTGGCTAAAGCCTATCTGGCAAAACTATATTTCTGGGCACAGGATTGGGAAAATGTGATTCCTTTGGCTGAAGAGTTATTAAAGGATTTTCCACTGCTTCAGGGTGACGATTATGTGAAGATGATACAAGATAAAGCGACTACCCAATCGAATGTTTTCATTCGTTCTTATGTTTTTCAGGGAGCGGATAATAGTGAGACTCAGGTAAGTTCTGCAATCCCTTATCGTCCTGTAAATAAGTCTTTTATCGATTTGTTTACCGAGAAAGAAGCTGATATTCGCTATGCCCTTTCATTTAATAAAAAGCGGGAAGAGACAAAAGTATTACGCGGACGGGTAAGGTGTGCCGAAATGGTGTTGATGCTGGCGGAATCTTATGCTCAGCTTTCGGATACAGAAAATGCCCTGAAATATTTGAATCTGTTACGATCTCACCGCATCACTCCCTATATCCCGTATACGCTGGAAAATCTGCCGGAAGTGAATCCGGACGCTTTGATCCGGGTTGATGCGACCGGAAAACCTCTTACCAGACTGATGGCTGCTATTATGAATGAAAGACAGAAAGAGTTGTTTATGGAAGGTGATCGTTGGTTTGAGTTAAAGCGGAATGGACGTCCTGAATTTTGGGTTGCAAAAGACGGACAAAAATATGTGTGTCAGAAGTTTATGTATACAGCTCCCATACATCGGAATGACCTGGAGTTGGTTCCGGGTATGCAACAGAATCCGGGTTATGAATAATTAATACAGAAAAATATGAAAGCGAAGATTTGTTTTTGGATACTGTTTATCGTATTGTTTTGTTGTGGATGTGCTGAAGAGAATGAAGTACCTCCCTATCGGAAAACGTCGACAAAGGCTTATGTCATGCCCAAACCTGTTCCCTTGACTCCCGAAGAGAGGGCATTGATTGATTCAAAACGGGAAGAATATAAGAATGCAATTAAAGGTCAATAATTTTTACTAAAAATCTGAACTTATGAAAAGAATCGTTTTTTTATTATCATGGTTTGTGTTACTGGGAACCCTGATGTCTTGTAGTGATGACAATGACGATGTGAATCCGCCTGCTTTGTCGTTTGCCCAATCTGTTTATACATTAAGTGCAGACGCATCTTTAGTCGTTGAATTGCAGGCATCGGCTGCTGCTACACAGAATACATCCGTAAGTTTTACTATCTCAGGGACTGCACGGGAAGGAATCGATTACACGATTTCGGCTAAGGAGTTTAATCTGAAGGCAGGGGAAACAAAAGCTCAGATCGTGATTACTCCGAAAGACAATTATACGCCGGATATGCAGATCCAGCTGGAATTAAATGCTGTAGGGGGATTTGAATTGGGGAAAGTGAAAATTACGACTATTACGGTAGAAACAAAAGATAAGATTGTCTATTCTTTTGTAACGGATTACCATGTGCTGGCCGGAGAAGTAACTATTGAGGCCGAATTGAAAACTCCGGATGGTTTGGCGTACATTGCTACCGAAGATATTCATCTTCCTTTTACAATAAGTCCGGCTTCGACGGCGGTGAAAGGAGAAAATTTTGATGTTGAAGGTAATGTGACGGAATTTGTTATTCCGGCCGGCAAGAAGAATGCTTCTGTTAAACTGAATTTTTTGAAACAGGAAAACGGAAAGGATGAATTGGTCTTGGAACTGGACAATCCGGGAGAGAAATTTATGCTGGGAAATTATGGAAAGACAACCATAAAAGTGTATGGTCCGACAACCGTAGGTAAGTTATTCGGTAAATGGGCTTTTAAGAGCTGTGATAGTTTTGAAGGACTTAAAGAAGATTATGAAGGTCTTGTATCAGCCAGTGATTTTACCCATATGCCGACGAATAATCTGCTGACAGATACCCTGGAGTTTATTGCCGGGGATGAAAATAAATTGAAACTTCATGTTACCGGTGATATGAAAAATTATTTCAGGGATTGTGAATTGGTCTATGTGTGTGATACAACTGTACGTACAGGTTTGTCAACCCGTGTCGTGTATTCTTTGATCGAGATGAGCAAAGTCAATGTCAGTTTTTCTGCCAGTACAGTCAACGAAAGGAAAGCTCAGGTCGGTTTCAGGATATTGGAAGATGAAAAAACATTGGAAGTAACCGTATTCGATTATGCACCGGTTGACTTTTTTATGGAAATATATGATTTTTTCAAGGACGACCCCCAAGCCCTGATGTGGGATGCAAAAATTCAGTATATTTTCAGTTTGGTTGAGGAAGAATGAGATATATAGTCATTATTTTATGGATTGCATGTCTTGGGGCATGCAATCCGGATGTAAAGCAAAAGGTTACGGTAAACGGTAAGCTGACAAATTACAAGGGAAATAAAATATATTTTGAGATTTCCGGCCGGGATTCTTTAGTTAAAGCGGAGCTTGATTCGGCCGGCAGATTTTCTGCATGTTTGGAGTTGGATGAAGGGACTTATGTGCGCCTGATGAATGGGAAAGCCGCTTTTCCTTTGTATCTGGCACCCGGCATGAAACTCAGGGTTGAAATGGATGCAGCCAAAATAAAAAATGGCGAATATGGGTCGGTTGTATTTCCTGAAGGCATCAATAAAGAGACTCGCATGATGATACATTATTACGAGAATCAATGGTTCCCCTCTACGGAAGAGTTATTTATCTATACTCCGGCTGAATTTAAAGAGTTGCTGGATACGATTGTCGGCTATAATGATGGATTGATTGAAGATTTTTTGAAAGCTGATTCATCCGGTTATGACCGGGATTTTGCAGATTTGTTCAAACTGCAGGTGAAAGTACCTTTGGCTGTATCCTATTTCTATTATCCGGTGTATCATGCTTTGCTGAATCCCCAGGATCAGAGTGAAATTCCCGAAGACTTTAATATCTTCGATGAGATATTACCCAAGAATGACTCTATGATTTATAATAAGGTCTATCGTTACAAAACGTACGAAATTTCCTATTGGAATGAGAAAATCGCTCAGGAATTGAAAGACTTTTCCGGGGAACCGGCTCAGTATTTCAATGTATGGTTCGATAAACTTTCGGCTTTACATCTTTGTCCCCAGATTGCGGGTGATGTGGCTCATTCCTTTATTATGCGGCATGCCAAAGAAATGACTCCTGAAGTCAAAGAGATCGTCAGAAGTCGCAGTAAGGGGGTACTTATTTCCTCCAGCCAGCAAATAGAAGATTTTTGACTAGTAGAAGAGAAATCCGATAATCCGTATTTTTCAGAATATTTGTTTCTGAAAAAACGTGTCCGGAGTGGGTAAAATGATGAGAGATTTGAGTTTTATTTTGACTGTTTTGTTTTTTTTTATGACTTTTGCCGGAGGATAAAGCAGAGATATGATAGTATGGAAAATACAGGTAAGATTTTTGGAATATCGCTGGGACCGGGAGATCCGGAATTGATTACTTTAAAAGCGTTGAAGGCTTTGAATGCCGTGGATGTTATTTTTTGTCCGGGGACGAAATCCGGCGAAGGGCGGATGAAATCCCGGGCTTTGGATATTCTTCGGCAATTGGAGGTCGATGAAACTAAAATTCGTCTATTTCAGGTGCCGATGTCCCGGGATCGGCAGGAAGCTTTGTGTGCTTATGACCGGGTTTGCGGAGAGGTATTGGAATTGGTCAGATCAGGAAAATCAGTAGGGATTACAGCTGAAGGGGACGCTTGTTTTTATTCTTCTGCTCATTATATGTACGGGCAGCTTGCGCAGGCCGGTTTTCCGGTTGCGATGATCGCCGGTGTACCTGCTTTTATTGCTGCCGGGGCATCTGTCGGATTGCATTTGGTAAAACAGCAGGAACGACTGTTGGTGATTCCCGGGGATGTGATTGTCGAAGAACTGCTGGAAACTATAGTTGGCAAGCGTACACTCGTTATCATGAAAGTTCCTTTGGGCGAGGCGGTATTGCGTCCTTTTATAGCCCGGCATCCTGAATTACACTATTATTATTTCGAACAAGTGGGAACAGGACAGGAATATTACTCTTCTGTGCGGGAAGAAATATTGGGGCATTCGTTTACCTATTTTTCTATTTTAGTGATAAAACCGGCTTTCTCCCGTTGAGAAGCAGGGGACGGGAGAAAGCGGTCACGGTTTCAATGAACTGTTTTTTTCTTATAGTACTTGCCTAAGAATAGCAGGATAAGCAGAATAGGTACCCAAAGGGCTTTGACCGAATAGTTTCCTAACCGGGGATAGACATATTGGTCGTCATACGAGGCAAAAGACAGCTCTGCCGGGAAAAAGTAATGTCCGATTTTTGAGGCCATGCTGCTTTGTTGCGGATAAGTCAGGGTATCGACCAAAGAATAATCCGTTGCGTCGAGAGCGAAAATATGTTCTCCGTCTTTTTTGTCGATGCTGACGGTCCAGTTGAAAAGATCTCCGATAATTTGTATATCGTCCTGCCGGGGATCGTATTTTCCTATCGGTAGGGGATATAGCTGATAATCCGGATTGGATAATGCCCAAAGATTATTTTCCTGATCTGTCAGTAGGGCATAAAATTTACGGTTCGGATATTCTTTTACGAAAATATGTGTGATTTCGATTCCCTTGGGTAAGGGGATCGGACGAAAATAAGGACGTCCGCGCAATTGTTTCAGATGAAAAAGCCGGTGATCCGAATCGGTTAGAAAATATCCTTCATCGTACTCCTTTTTCACAGTGGGATTGCCTCCGATACACCGGACCGGAAAACGAAAGTCTTTCTTTTTCATTGCCTGGGTAAAGATTTCACTTTTCTTTTCCAGTATGGTGTTGGTTGCCATATCTATAAATTCGATCCGGTCGTTTAGCCGGAATACGTCTCCCGGCATTTGCAGGTCTACCCGTCCGGACATTGCTTCCAATAGCGGATATAAGCGGGGAACCGTTTTATTTATGTCCGAAGCGGATTGTCTGAAAATGAAATTGGTCAATCCTATTTTTTGCGGAGTTAGTTTTATTCCGTTCAGGCTGTCCGGCAGGCGGCCGTCGGAAGCGAGCTGATGGTAATAAAAGAAAGGCAATATGCTGTCGAACTGACGATCGGAATAAAGATGTCCGTTCCGGTCTTTGTATTGTACCCCTTTGTTTTCACTGTAGTCGAGACAGGCAAAATCATCGATGATGCAGCTGTATAGAGTGAAAGGATTGCGTATTGGCTGGGCGGTCATGAAATGGTAAAACCAGGGAATGAGCCAAAGGGATAAGACAAGGATGATAAAAACGAAAAATATTTTGCTATAGCGTGCCATTGATTTTATTTTTTAATGATGATCAGTCTTGTTTTCCGGCTTTAAAGCGTGTGACAGATAGCCAGGGCAATATGAATGTGAAACCGGTAAAAAGAAGCAGGATCCATATAAATCCGTCATATGCCTGAGGAACATTCGAGAGGAAAAAAATCCGTATAATACCGCAACTGATAAAAAAGTTGAGAATCTTCCGTTTCCAGGTCGGTTCGAGGCAAATCCAGCTTGTCAGGGAATAGGCAGTAATACCGCCAATATACCAGGGAAGCGAGGTCAGCAGGATGCGGTCGGTTAGTTCCGGAGCCAGTATATTTTGAAGATAAACATACAGGATGAGGTAGTTGATAAGATAAATGACGATCAGTTCACTCAGACCGGCAATCAGCATCAGCATTAGCATCCGGTTTTGAGGATATGGAAGATGCAGAGTCAGCTTTAACCGTTTTTGCTGCATTTCGGGTACAAATTGGACAATGGCAAGCAAGAGTCCTGCCAATAGGGGGATATAGGTCAAAGTTTCGATAAAAACGACATCCCTGCTCAACAGGATTTCCCATAAATGGGCTACTCCCCTGAAATTGATCACTCGTTGTACTCCAAGCAGGGCGTAAATGATGAATATGACCGATACGGTTAAAGCGATAGGAAAGTAACGGCGTGTTTTGATCCATTCTTTGTAAAAAATTGCTTTTTTCATAAATTCAATATTTTCCGGTTAACCCGATAAAAACGTCTTCCAGATTCATTTTTTCAGCGGATAAAGAAGTGTGTGGGATTCCGTTTTGTTCCAGCCACTGTTTGACATATTCCATATCCTGAAAAGAATAGGTCTCGGCATGTCCGCGGATTACGGAGGTATTGTAGAGTTGGGAATCCGCCGGTAATTGTACTTCTCCGCTCCCGGTTGTAAAGCGGTAACGGGTGAAGGTGTTCAGTAAGTCGTTTACCGGTTTTTGAATCAGAATTTTTCCGTAATCCATGATGATACAATCGTCGATCAGACGTTCCATATCCTGGATGATATGGGAAGTCAGGAAAATGGTTTTCGATTCGGCTTTAGCGTATTCTTTCAGGTATTCGATAAACAGCCGGCGATAACCGGGATCCAAACCGAGCGAGAAGTCGTCCAGAACGAGTAATTCTGCATTTTGAGCGAGGATTAGTCCTAAAGCTACCTGTGAACGCTGGCCACAGGACATCCGTGAGATTTTTTGTCCGGGAGCGACTTTCAGTTTGTGCATCAGTTCGTAGTAGGCATCTTTATTCCAAGCCGGAAAGAAGGCGGAATAAAACCGTTCGATTTCTTTGATCGTCATAAATGTGTATTGTACGTGCCCTTCGATCAGCAAAGCCATCCGCTGCCGGGTCTGCGGATTCATGTTCCGGATATTTTCCCCGAATATCCGGCATTCTCCGGAATGGGGCTGTAAATATCCGCTGAGAATATTGATCGTTGTGGTTTTACCGGTTCCGTTCTTACCCAGTAAACCCAGGATACGACCCCGGGGAACCTGAAAACTTAAATTTTCGTATATCAGCCGTTTCCCATAGTAGTGAGTCAGGTTTTGGCATTCTATGATATTATCCTGCATATTGAATTGAATTAGAATTTAAGACTGCAGCCGACCGTGATCCGGTCAGAATAATTGTGATTCCGGAACCTGCAATGTTGCCAGCCGATGTCTGTGGATAAAGTGAACGTATGGTTTAACGGACGGTTCCATACGATGGACAGTTCGTAGCGGCTGAAATCGCTTTTCAGGTTTTCATATTGTTGCCGGACGGCATTTTTGATCAGTTCTTCGGAACTTAAGCGGTCGATATCCAAATGGCTGGTTGTCGTTCCGAAATAGTCTCCCGCTATGGAAATCCGGAACAATGATTTTCTGAGCATGAGCAGGGATGAAACGGACAGACCTCCCTGATATTTGGAATCTTTCAGGGAAAGGGAGGGGGACAGATACCCTGTGCTGACAGAGCGGAAACCGATCCGTGGCTCTACCCATAGTATATCCTGCTGTTCATTTCCCCAGCCCCATATTCCGTTTAACAACAAGGCATATATTTTATTGCTGTATTGTTCCAAATCGTTGATTTTCGGATAATTGCTACTACTGCCTTCTCCGTAGACAAATTCAGTACCTTTTCGTTTATGGTACAGCCCTTCCAGTTGGATGCCCTGCTGATGTCCCGGGGCAGACCGTTTCCATCCCCAGGTGCCCTGGATGCTGTTTTCGTTCAATCGGGTCAATGGCAGGTAATTGTGAGCCAGCATGGTTCGTTTGATGTTCAGCTTGTGAAAATGGACACTGCCGTAAAAGCCTTGCCGGTCGTGCGGAACGAGGTCGATACCTCCTCCGATGCTTCCTCCGTCGTATTGTATTCCTGTATTTCCGTCTGAAAACCGGGTACTATACATACCTAATCCCAGCATTTGATACACTTTGGATACGCCCAGGTCCGAAAAGAATTTGATACTGTTCCGTTGACGGTAAATCCTTCCGTAAACCGCGGCTCCGATGAGGTATCGGGTATGGACCTGCCAGGCAGCACCTCCCGACAATTTCAGATCGGAAACAATATTGCGCGGCCGGGGATCGGTTTTCCGGTATTCGATCATTGCCCGGTAGTCTCCGCTGAGTCCCCAGGAAAAGTGTTTATAGATCCGCGAGTAGCCTCCGCAGAATGTATAGGATTCGGTATTCAGGTCGCCTCCGGCTGTGTCGGCCATAATGTATGGGTACAGCAGTTCGAAATCGGAAGTTTCGTTCCAGCAAACCGATTTGATTTTTCCGGACCGGTATCCGGCATGCCCCCAGACAGTGGTTCGGGGATTCAGGTGGAGGTAACTTTCGGCCCGGAATACTCCTTGCCGGTATCCGCTCCCTTGTTGTACGATAACGGCTTCCTTTTCATTTTTGTATTCTCCGCTTAACCGGAGAGAAGAGAGACTGAATTGCCGGGCATAGGGTTGTAAGGCCGGATTGGCATATGACTTTTCTCCGAAGGCGAACAGAGGGGAAAGACATTCCCGGACGGCTTGGAGGCTGTCCGGGTTGTCTTTTCCTATTCCTAAGATCGGTGTCGTATACAAAAACAATATGATGAATAGATAACCGTTCCTTTTCATGGATATTTGTTTATTCTTTCAGAGACGGGGTCGCATCGGCTTCGAAGTCTACTGTCGAATTGTTGGTGTCTTGTAATATTTTGCGTCCGTTAACTGTCGATTCGACTTTCCGCCGTACGGATTTGTTGTACCGATTGGGATCGTGATCTATGCTACCACAGTGTGTCCAGCCGGCATCCAGGGAAGAAGAGGTGACGATCCACTGGAATTTGGATTCTACACTTAGATTGACGGCATCGATGATCCAGGAATTGGGGACGTAATAGGTTTCTTTTTTCATGGGAAATGAATATTCGTTAAAAACGAATGTGTAATTGGCTGTATAGGCATATTTTGCCAGGAAAGTTTCTTTGTCTGTTTCCATTTTGGCTAAGGCATAGCTATGGAATCCCCGGTTGTGTAAGCCGGTGTAAGTAGCTGTGTAAGAATACCATTTGTCCAGGTTGGGTACTTTCGGATTATCTGTATCCAGAAAGTTGGGGTTCGAAGATTCGTCATAAAATTCGAAGTCTGCAACACTCAGATCGAATGAGTTGGGATTGGCTTCTGTATGATTGCTGGCATCCAGGGCCAATAGCAGGGATTCGCCCGGCTGTACAGGATGATCCTGACCGGAACCCGGAATGACGAAAATGAAGTCTACAGAGAACCCTTGTTCCATAATATCCGGGGTATAATCTTGCTTGTCTACGGTCATAAATTCCGATTCCAGAATTGCCAGACCGTCGGCATACAGTACTTCTGAAGAGTTGTTGTAAATTTTGATGTATTGGTCTGCGCTGTATTGGTCTCCGGACGGAGTCGTACTACCGGCGAAATAGATCTCTTCAATGACGAAACCGTTGGTAGAGGGGGTATAGAAAGACATGACCTGTGCGGGCAGGGTCACTGTCGTTCCGCTGATGGTTACCGATTCCTGATAAGCACGGATATTGGCAACTGTCGGAGTCTGGATACCACTGATCGAGTAGCTGACTTTTCCCTCTGCAATAACTCGGTATAAACCTTCCGGGACGGTTGCCGTGACGGTGACGGTTTGTTCGTTCATACTGACACTGCCATCGTATTGGGTGTTGGTGTTGATGTTGGTGATGGTTACCTTCAGATCCGATAGGGTCGGGTTTTCGATATCTTCCGGTAGTGACAGCGTCCAGCTTACCTGACTTTCGGGGACTGCTTTATCATCATCATCGCAGGCTGTGAATGTGAAAGGAATGATAAATGCCAATAAAATGGCCTGAAATAGATTGTACTTAGATTTCATAATATTAAATGTTAAAATTTAGTTCCATACCAAAATAAGGAGATTGACCGATCTGTCTGACCTTTACTCCATTGGAGGTATAATCGGGATGACAGCTGATCAGGCGGTTGACAAAAAGCGCCAGATTGATCCGGTCTCTATATAGTTGTTTTGTGACTTTCAGATTGAAATTGACATTGAAAGCCTCGCTGATTCTCCGGTCGAATAGGGCTTCATTGTATGATTTTTTCAGCCATTGCAAATACATATCCTGGCTGGATTCTTCGGTATAAGGATAACTATTGCCCTGACTGTCTATATAATATTCGGGAATCCCGCTTTTCCATTCCGTTTGCTGATTGCTGAACCACAGGCATTGTGCCGACAGGGAAAAGCCTAGTTTCAGGTTGGGAATATGGGTGTCGAACATAAAATTTGTATTGAAGCTTTTTCTGATGTATCCGTCGGGATCGGTGTACCAGCCGACATAAGGTAACCGCCGGTTGTTGATGATCTTGGTACTGCTTTCATAGTAACCCTGACTATTGGAATAGACGGTCCGGAAGTAGGCTCCTGAAATGGTGATCCGGGTGGCCAAAGCCGGAATCCGTTTACTTGAAAACTGAAACTCGACGCCTGTTTTCCGGAGTTTTGTCCCATTGGTCGTGATGCCGTATATACACATCAGGGTATCTTGTGTATAAGTCATCTGGCTTAGATCGGGGGGACCGTCTAAAGTCGTTGCATCGATGGAATTGTTATCGTATGTTTTGTAAGCCAGCGGTAGCAGCCGGGTTCCCGTCCGGAAACCGGAGGTCATATTTTCTTTAAAATAGGTGACACTGAGATTGTTTTCAGCGTATGTTATATTCCCCCGGATTTCCCATTTGAAATTCCGGGCAGCCGACAAATCGGGGTTCGTCCGGTCGATGATGTAAGTGATCATCTGCAGACGTCTGTAGGCCGGATTGTTGTGATAATAGTTCAGTTGTATGATGTCTTCATATAACAGATTGGGATACAATTGAGTCAAAGAAGGCATCATGGAATGCCATCCGATCCCTCCTCCTATTTCGTAGCTTAGTTTCTGGTCTCCGATGAAGAAAGCGGGAAACAGCCATTTCATGTTGACACGTGGATCGAAATAAAATTTGTTGTGGAGTTTATATGCTTTCGGTAGATTCAGAAGGGAAGAAGCCCGGACTCCAGCCTGTATTTCCAAGGTATGGGTACTGACCGGTAATGTAAAATAATCCTCGGCAAAAAAGGATAGGTCGTGTCCTGCCGGTATGTCGTTATAGGGGCGGGGACGTGTAGAGATGGAGGTGTAGTTGACCGGCCGCAGGGGATCGTAAAGTTGTCCTTCTCCGAAATTTTTATCCATCTGCCAGTCTGTACCTATTTTCAGTTCCTGTCTTGTTTTGGCTATAAATAACCTGAAATTACCCGTTAACCGGACATAGGCTCCGAAAGGACGGTTGTCTACTTTTTGAGTACCTACGAATTGAAAGGGCAGAAAGACGCCGTCATGTTCCCCTGCTTCATTGCTGTTCGGGGCTGCCATAGCCCGGCTGAGAGAATTATAGCGTACCTCATCGACCTTGTCTTTGGAAAAGCTGACAGAACTATTAAAAGATAAGGAATTGAAAAATGCGGTTTGGTTTTCCGATTGCCATTCGATATTATTGATCCAGGACAGCCGGTTGATTCTGGATTTGTAACTGTCTTCTTTATGACGATTGATGTCCGGGTCGATTTTTTCGGTATTGAACGAACCGTTATAATCGGCGTGAGTACTGTAAAAGACATTGTACGGACCGGTTTTCCAGGTTTTTTCCAACCGGAGGGAAAAGGTCAGGCGTTTGTAGTTTTCCAGATTGTCCCGGGGGTCTGCCTTGGCATCCAGCCAGTCGATATCGCTGTTGATTTTGATTTGCCGTTTCGGAAATTCGAATCCTTTTCCCAGGTAAACCAATTTGCTGCTTTCATCTGCTTTGAATCTGGCATTGAAATGGTTACCTCCCATTTTACGTTTGATTTTTACGATTCCGCTGGTCAGATTTCCGTATTCTACCGAAGGAATACCCCGGATGATTTCTACTTGTTCGATTCCATCGGTAGAAATGCTGCGCATATCGACTCCCCGGTTTACGGTACTTCTTTTCCGGTCGTCTGTACTTGCTTCACCGCTGACGTACAGCATATCGGCTCCGGTATTGATCGGTGTACCGTTGATGAAAAAAGCGATACCGCGGGAAGCGACATCGTAGTCGGAACTCGAAGAACCTTCGCCGGCTTCCCGCAACCGAATCGGGTTTACCTGATTTAGGGCCGGATCCGCTGAACGTCCCCCCGGTAACAATTCCAGAAGATCGCTGAAACTGGAAGGTTGAAGATGTTCCATGGCTTTGCGGTCGATTATCGAGGAGGAAGTCATACCATGAGACTCCCGGGCGGTGACGATAACTTCCTGCATGACAACCTGATCGGGAGCCAGCAGAATATGCAGGGAAAAATCACCTGTAATCCGGATGGTGTCGGTATAAGTTTTATAACCGATAAAACTGACTTTCAATTTATAGACTCCTGTCTGAACGGAGGGGAATAAATATTCGCCTTGTGCGTCGCTACTTCCTGCAATGATTTTATGATTATCCTGTGTTAAGCTGATTGTCGCCAAAAAAAGGGGTTCATGATTGATAGAATCGCACACTGTAATCCGGATGGGGAATGTATTCTTTCTTGTGTTTTGACCGGTCAGATTATCAGTCAAAACAAAAATCAGAATGATTGCCCATAGTGTTTTCATGTTTTTATTAAAATTTAATTTGAGATCGCAAAGTTTGTAAAGCTGTCAGAGAAAAAAAATCCCCATTTATTGTTATTTTTTTTCTTACTGGGATAACGGGATATGATTACTTGATTTTAGAGTAAAGACAGGATGTATTTACCAGAATAATCGGAAAATCCGGATTTGTCAGGTAGTTTAAAATACCTAAAAATTGTGATTACAAAATCGATAGAGAAAGCTTTACTTCGCATGCTTAATTGAAATTTTGTATGATACAATTTAGAACATTATTCCTGTCTGTATTCGGACTGTTCATGATGGCCTGTGCCCGGGAGGAAATCATCGTATCTGAAACTTCTGTACAGGACACTCCGATCGGGATGCAGGCACAAAAAGGACGCCTTCGTTTAAAATTTAAATCCCGGTTTGCCGGGAAAGCTGAGCAGGCGGTATATACCCGTGCCGGAACCGGAGATATCCGGATCGTATCTATGAAACGGTTATTTCCCTTTGCCGGGAAATTTGAAGAAAGGACCCGGAAAGCGGGTCTGCATCTTTGGTATGAGGTCGAGTTCGACGAACAGACACCTGTGACCCGGGCTCTCGCCTTATTGGGAGATACAACGGAGATTGAGATCGCAGAACCGGTATACATTATCCGTAATACCGGAGGAGAGGGAACGGTTCCTGTCCGCTCTGCCGGAGAGCGGAATTCGGATGGAACTGCACCTTTCAATGATCCGGAACTATCCAGACAGTGGCATTATTCCAATACCGGAGAGTTACCGAATTCTGTGGCAGGGGCGGATATCAATTTATTTGCGGCCTGGCAAAAAAATCAAGGGTCGAGGGAAGTTATTGTGGCGGTCATCGACGGAGGTATTGATTACCGGCATGAGGATTTGACCGGAAATGTAGGAAATCCTGCAGAATTATTCGGAGAGCCGGGGGTCGATGATGATGGGAATGGGTATATCGATGATATATATGGATGGAACTTTATCAATGGAACGAATCAGATCGAAGCGGATGATCATGGGACCCATGTTGCCGGTACTATCGGGGCTGAGAATAACAATGGTGTCGGTGTTTGCGGTATTGCCGGTGGACATGGCGGAAATACGGGAGTATGGTTGTTGAGTTGTCAGCTGTTCGGGACGATAGATGGCCGGGAGGTTTCTGCTTCTTTCCCGGAAATGATCAAATATGCTGCGGATGCCGGTGCGGTTATCGCTCAGAATAGCTGGGGGTATGAAAATATCACTTATTTACCCCGGGCAGATCAGGAAGCGATCGATTATTTTATTCAGTATGCCGGAGTCGATGAACGAGGGGAGCAGACAGGGCCGATGAAAGGAGGAGTAGTCATATTTGCTGCAGGTAATGAAAATAAAGATTACCGGACTTATCCGGCGGCTTATGAAAAAGTCGTTTCTGTTGCGGCTTATGCTCCTGATTACAAAAAAAGCTGGTATTCCAATTTTGCCGACTGGGTCGATATCGCTGCTCCGGGCGGGACATACGGCTATGGGAGGAAGTATAACGGTGAATGCCCTGTATACAGTACGTTACCGGATAACCAGTACGGCTATATGCAGGGGACATCTATGGCTTGTCCTCATGTTTCGGGTATCGCTGCTTTAATCGTATCCCAATTCGGAGGGCCCGGATTTACTCCGGAAAAACTTTTGGCTCACCTGTATCAGGGAACCCGGGACATCGATATTTATAATCCGGAGTATGCGGGTAGATTGGGGATAGGGGCCGCTGATGCCTATTTGGCTCTTGCTGAAGATCAGGGAATCGCTCCTCAGGCTGTCGATACCTTATACTGCGGAAATACTTCCGGAGTGGTTGACGTGACCTGGCAGATCTCGGCCGATGAAGATGATGGCAAACCTTTTCAGTATTTGGTTTGTTGGAGTGAAGACCCTTTGGGGCAATTGGATCCCGGACGGTTACCCGAAGGAGTTGCTTCGGTACGGGTTACTGTTCCCAGGGCCGGGCAGGTCGGGGATACGATGGCGTGCCGGCTGACAGCTATCCGGGGAGAAACCCGGTATTATGTAGGTATTGTTGCTATTGATCCCTGGGGACATTATTCCGGGACTACGACGGTTTCTTTTGTGTCGCCGCATAATGAACCCCCGATGATTACTTCTGAATATGAGGAACAAGCGCTTACTTTGAAGTATAACCAAACCGGAGAAATAGTTTTTTGGATTTCAGATCCTGAAAACCAGGAATTTAATTATGAATTGGAAGATGAAAACCATCTGGCGGCAGCGACACAACTGAATGACCGGATTACGGTGAAAATACGTAATTATGGATTTCAGGCCGGGACATATCGTTTGTGTCTGAAAGTGACGGATAGCGGAGGGGCAATGGCTTCCAAAGAATTTACGGTGGTTCTGGAGCCGAACGAGAGTCCCCGTTTGCAATCTCCTTTTGAAAATGTATGGTTCGGTTCCTTGCAGGAAGTGCGTACGGTGTCGCTGGCCGCTCATTTTACTGATGAAGGTCCCGGAGGCTTGAGTTATGCTTATGAATATGATCCGGCCTATTTGACTTTAACTTCCGGGCAGGGAGAATTTAGACTGAAACCCTTGAAATTCGGTCTTTCCCAAGTGAAAATCACTGCGACGGATGCTGAAGGGCTTGCCGGGGAAACTGATTTTTGGGTGATGACCCATGACTATCGGCAAGAGGTAACCTTTTATCCCAATCCGGTTACGGATAAACTGAATGTCCGGATGGGGCGGGAAGTAGAAGGAACTATTTACCTGACTTTTTCGACGCTGGACGGACAATTGGTCAAAAAGGTGAATGCTCCGATCGGACCTTTTGCTCCGGTGGAAGTAGACCTTTCCGGTTTGAAAAAAGGAACGTATGTCGTACAATTGAAATATTTGCAGGAAACCTATACCCGAACTCTAATAAAACAATGAAATAATGAATCGTATTTTTTATATATTGGTGATATGTTGTCAGGCATTCGGAGTATCCGCACAGTCGGTGGCTGATGCCGGTTTGTTTACGTATTCGGCGGCCGGGACGGTTACAGCTTCTTTGGGAGGCAACGGGGTTGCCTGGGGACCGGATGCTTTTGCTGTGTTCAGGAATTCGGCACAGGGGGCCCTGGCTGATGCGAAGGTTATTGCCGGTTATGCGGTTTCTTCCTGGATGCCGGGATGGAATTTGGCGGA
Source organism: Odoribacter sp. (assembly GCF_985060555.1). NCBI lineage: Bacteria > Pseudomonadati > Bacteroidota > Bacteroidia > Bacteroidales > Odoribacteraceae > Odoribacter > Odoribacter sp. The sequence continues at coordinate 73,899 of NZ_CFKYFN010000036.1, forward strand.
TCGGCATTGGATACATGATGCCGGAGGGCTGTTTACATTCGGAGGAAGACAGGCTGTACTTACCGGAGTGCGTTATCTGAATCTGCCTACTGTCGAATTGACTGATGAAGAAGGAAATCTTCAGAGCCGTTTTACTCCTTACGCCTTGGAAGTGGATGCCGGATATGCTTATGCTTGGAGAGGAAAGCTGGCGGCCGGGCTGACGTGCCGCTATTTCCGCCTGGACCAAAAAACATTGTTGACAACATATGTAGCTTGTGATCTGTCTTTGTTTTATCGCGATTCGCTTGCCGGACGTCCTTACTTCTGGCAGGCGGGAATGCAGCTGTCGAATATCGGTGAGGCTTATCTGCCTTTAAAAATCGAGTATGCCGTGAGTGCCGGTTGGGAACAGGGGGCACATCGGGTGATGTGTACCGGAGGAATAGCCCATCAGGAATTGGCTTATGGATTTTGTACTTTGGGAAGTGCAGGAGTAGAGTATTCTTTCCGGAAGAAGATATTTTTACGGGGCGGATACCGGAGTGGCAGACCTGCGAAAGGTATATTTGCCTGTACGGCTTTGGGAGGCGGGATGAAATGGCACGGAATCGGCCTTGATGCAACCTGGAGACTGGCATCTTCCGACAGTCCCCAGAGAAATGCATGGCATCTGGCCCTTACTTTTGCGATTTGAAAATCAGGAAAAGAATATGAACCCGATAGGAATGAGCAAACCGAGTGCGAATTCGATCCCTCCGCGTCCCCAGAAACCTTTGGGGCCTTTGATCATAATCAAACCGGTGAAGGTAATTATCAGTAGAGACAAAATGAAAATATCTGAAAATACAGTCCACCAACGAGACGGATTATAATGAAGGCGATTAAACCAGCTGATAACCGGCCGTTTTTTGATTGACTCGTAGATCCCTTCTCCGCTTTCAGTATGGATTACCAGGGAACTTCCTCCTTTTATGAAGATTTTGATGCATCCCGGTTCAGGGGAATAATGTTTCAGGTAACGGTTCTCTTCTCCGATTGTTTTTAACAGTCTTTCGGCAAATTCCCGGTTTATTTCCTGGGGATTCGCCGGGATTGGCTCGGTAAACCGAATTTGTTTTTGCCGGATGAGATAATCGGAATTGAAATCCTTTTTGTGGTTGAGCATAAAACCAGAGATGGCATAAATCATCAGTATGCCGGCAAAAAAAAAGGAGAGGTCACGATGAAGTAACCTGCTCCATTTACGGATGATATCAGAATATGATTTTTGTGACATAATTTATTCGACAATTTCGTATGTATCTCCTTCAATGTAATAGAAAGACAGGTAATTTTTGCCTTCTTTGGCTTGACGGTCGGCAATCCTTTGCCGGAAATTGGTGATCCGTTCTTCGATGCTGTTGGCAGGCGCTTCTCCCCTTGCTTTTTGTTCGGATGCACATCCTTGCTCTGTCGTACCGTGTTTCTCCGCAGTCTGGGCTTTCACCTGGGCTTCCCATTCGGTCAGATAGGCTTCATCGATTCGCTGTTCGACTAATTTTCCTGTTATCCGGACCAGATTGTTTACGGTTTCGGGTTTGAAACTGCCGATTTTCGTGCCGGCCTCTACACGGATGGTTTTTGTGTCGTCGCTACCCATCAGGAAGATTTTGCCGCCTCCGTGAGCACAGATGTGCGTACAGAGCGCTTCTGTCGTGAAAGTTTTTCCGGTCAGACTGTCGGCCCGGGCCAATATGTCGTCCACTTCCAGAATCTGGGATTGTGACATTTGGGATTGTGACGTGGCCGATTGAGTCGTTTTGGATTTGCAGGATGTCAACAGACAAGCTGTAATAGTTGTCAGCATGATAAATAACAAAATATGTTTCATTGTTCCGATTTTTAAATTTCGGTCAAAAATAGAGCTTATTTTCACTTTTTTAAATACCAATATATAGGTATTTAGAAGGTTGAGAGTGGGGATATTCGGTTTTAGATATACTCCGGGCGAAATATTTTTGACATTCATTTTTTACTTCCGGCTTTTTCATATATCTTTGCAATCCCTATCGAGTATGGGGAGAGTATTAATTTTTTTAATTAGAAACAATGTCTACAAAAATCAGATTAGCGAGACACGGACGTAAAGGTCGTCCATTCTATCATGTAGTGATAGCAGATAGTAGAGCACCACGCGATGGTCGTTACATTGAGAAAATCGGAACTTATAATCCGAACACTAACCCGGCTACTATCGATCTCAAGTTCGACAGAGCTTTGTATTGGTTGATGACTGGTGCACAGCCTACCGATACTGCTTCAAGAATCTTGTCCTATAAAGGTGTATTGTTGAAAAAACATCTGTTGGAAGGCGTAAAAAAAGGTGCTTTTGATGAAGCTGCTGCTGAAGCTAAATTTGAAGCCTGGATGAAAGAAAAAGAAGCTAAAATACAGGCTAAAATTCAGAAATTGGCTCAGGCCGGTGATGCAGCTGCTAAAGCTGCTTTGGAAGCCGAAGCTAAAGTTCGTGCTGCGAAAGAAGAAATAATTGCTAAGAAAAAAGCTGAATTAGCTGCTGCCGAAGCTGCTAAGAAAGCTGAAGAAGAAGCTGCTGCTGCTCCAGCTGAGGAAGCTGCTGCCGAAGCTCCTGCTGCTGAATAAGTTTCTGGTAATGATTACACGGGAAGATTGCTTTAAAGTCGGAGAAGTTGCAAAAACACATAACCTGCAAGGGGAAGTGGTTATTACTACCGATAGCGATCTGCTCGAAAAATATGCAGACGAACCGGTGTTCCTCCTTTTGGACGGAGCGCCGGTTCCTTTTTTTATAGCTGATGAAGGCTTGACGGTCCGTAATCATACTTCTTATATTGTAAAATTCGACTATGTCGATACCTTAGCCCAGGCAGGACGGCTTGTCGGATGTGAAGTCCTCTTCGAAAAAGAATTGCTGGAGGGACAGGAACCGGAAGAATCGGGTTATGATATTTTCGAATTAATCGGTTTTGAAGTGAAAGATCAGGTTTCCGAAGAAACGGGAGAAGTAGCGGATGTTGCCGATTATTCCGGTAATGTTGTGCTGACGGTTTCCATTATGAATAAGGAGATTCTTTTACCTCTTTCCGAAAATTATATCTGCGAGATCGACTTCGAGCATAGCCGGTTGCTGGTGCAGATTCCCCGGGAACTTGTAGAATTGAATTGACAACTCTGTTTTCCGATGCTTGTTCCGGGTGTCCTCTTGTTGAAAACTATTTCTGTTAAAATACTTGTTTGTTTCATTTTTGTTATTCACCAAAACTATATTTTGGAAAACTTTTAACCTGTTGGTAACTTTTTATTTTGTTGATAAATAAATGGTTGTCTGTTTGTTTTGGAAAACTTGTCGAAAAAATCATGGAGAAAAGTTATCATCTTTGATCTATTTTTCTATATATTTGCAATATCCTAATGCAGAAAAAATCTATTAAATCAATATGCTATGAATGAATACGAAACAAAGGGGAAGGATACTTATACGCAAGAAGAAGCGTTTCAGAGTTCATTGAATTATTTCAACGGCGATGAATTGGCTGCTCGGGTTTGGGTGAATAAGTATGCATTGAAAGATTCTTATGGGAATATTTTTGAAAAGAATCCCGATGATATGCATCGTCGGTTAGCCAAAGAAATTAGCAGAATAGAAAACCGTTATCCGAATCCGCTGAGTGAGGATACAATTTTTGAGGTATTACGGGATTTTAAATATATCGTGCCGCAGGGGGGGCCTATGACCGGTATTGGAAATGAGTTTCAGATCGCTTCTCTCTCTAATTGTTTCGTGATCGGAAATGAAGGTCCTTCGGATTCATACGGTGGAGTTATGAAAATCGATCAGGAACAGGTGCAACTGATGAAACGCCGGGGTGGAGTGGGACATGATTTGTCTCATATCCGTCCGAAGGGGTCACCTGTGAAAAATTCTGCATTGACTTCTACCGGTATCGTTCCGTTTATGGAGCGATATTCTAACTCTACCCGGGAAGTTGCTCAGGACGGTCGGCGTGGGGCTTTGATGCTGAGTGTGTCGATCAATCATCCTGATTCGGAAAGCTTTATCGATGCAAAGATGACTGAAGGGAAAGTAACAGGTGCGAATGTATCCGTGAAGATCGATGACGAATTTATGCGGGCGGTGATCAACGACGAAGAATATGAACAAAAATATCCGGTTTATTCCGATGAACCGAAAAACCGGAAACAGATCAATGCACGCCAATTGTGGAATAAAATTGTACACAATGCCTGGAAATCGGCTGAACCCGGTATCCTTTTCTGGGATACGATCATCCGGGAAAGTGTACCCGATTGTTATGCAGATAAAGGATACCGTACGGTTTCTACCAATCCTTGCGGTGAAATTCCTTTATGTCCTTATGATTCTTGCCGGCTGCTGGCTATAAATCTGTATTCCTATGTACAGAATCCGTTTACTAAAGGAGCCTTTTTCGATTTCCCTTTGTTCAAGAAACATGTAGCTATCGCTCAGCGGATAATGGATGATATTATCGATCTCGAATTAGAGAAGATCGATGCTATTCTGGATAAGGTACACGAAGATCCTGAGAGTGAAGAAGTGAAAGGCGTAGAAATTCGCTTATGGGAGAAAATCAAACAGAAAGCGAAAGAAGGCCGGCGGACCGGAGTGGGTATTACGGCCGAGGGAGATATGCTGGCTGCTTTGGGTCTGCGTTATGGAAGTGAAGAAGCGATCGATTTTGCCGTGGATATTCAGAAGACTTTAGCGGTCGAAGCTTATCGGGCATCTGTACATCTGGCAAAAGACAGAGGGTCTTTTAAGATTTACGATACTCGCCGTGAGGAGAATAATCCCTTCATCAAGCGCTTACGCGAAGCCGATCCTGACATGTATGCCGAAATGGTGAAGTACGGACGCCGGAATATTGCTTGTCTGACGATCGCACCAACCGGAACGACAAGCCTGATGACTCAGACGACTTCCGGTATCGAACCTGTGTTCCTGCCTGTATACAAACGGAGAAGAAAGGTAAACCCGAACGATCAGAACGTACATATCGATTTTGTGGATGAGTCAGGGGATAGCTATGAGGAATTTATCGTTTTCCATCACAAGTTCGCTGATTGGATGAAAGCGAATGGTTATGATACCACTAAATGCTATACCGACGAAGAAATCGATGAATTGGTAGCACAGTCGCCGTATTATAAAGCAACTTCCAATGATATCGATTGGGTGGCTAAAGTACGTATGCAGGGACAGGTGCAGAAATGGGTGGACCATTCTATCAGTGTTACGGTCAACTTACCCTCGGATGTAACCGAAGAATTGGTCGGTAATCTTTATATCGAAGCCTGGAAGAGCGGTTGTAAAGGATGTACGGTCTATCGCGACGGTTCACGGGCCGGTGTATTGGTGTCTAATAAAGATAAAAAACAGACTACTAGTCCTAATGAAATGCCGGCAAAACGTCCGATGGAACTGGATGCCGATGTCGTGCGTTTCCAGAATAACAAAGAAAAATGGATTGCTTTTATCGGTTTGTATAACGGTCGGCCTTATGAGATATTTACCGGTATCGCCGATGATGAGGAAGGAATTATGCTGCCTAAAGCGGTTACTTCGGGTAAGATCGTCAAGCATTATGATGCTGAAGGAAATTCCCGGTATGACTTCCAGTTTCAGAACAAACGGGGTTTTAAAACGACGGTAGAAGGATTGTCTTATAAGTTCGATAAAGAATACTGGAATTATGCCAAATTGATTTCCGGGGTTTTACGCCACGGTATGCCGGTGCATCAGGCTGTAGAACTGGTGGCTTCTATGGAATTCGATAACGAAAATATCAATACCTGGAAGAATGGCGTCGAAAGAGCCTTAAAGAAATATATTCCCAACGGAACAGAGGCTACCGGCGAAAAATGTGAGAATTGTGGCTCTCCGGTGGTTTATCAGGAAGGTTGTCTGATCTGTAAAACTTGCGGAACATCGAAGTGCGGATAGAATAATCACTCCTCCGAATATTTTGCGGATAGCGGTTACATGGGTTTAGGCTGAATTGCAAATAAACCGGTGTAACCGCTATCACTATAATAACAATTTCGTATTTTTGTCCTCCTAACCGGAGAGTTGAAGGTGTATGACAGCACTTTTTACTTTTCACTTTTCACTTTTTGAGATGCAGATACATTACGGAACCGAAAATTTACAAATAGTCAATCCGGTAGTAACCATCGGTAGTTTCGATGGAGTGCATAAAGGGCATGTGCAGGTGATCGAGTCACTGAAAAGAGTGGCCCGGAATTTGAAGGGAGAGACTGTTATCATCAGTTTCGAGCCCCATCCCCGGGAGGTACTCTATCCGATGGAAAAAAGGCCGGGGATTTTGACCACTTTGGAGGAAAAGGCTGCTATTCTCGCCACTTATGGAGTGGAACATCTGGTCGTCCTGCAATTCACCCGTTCGCTGGCCGAATTGGAATATGCAGATTTTGTACGTCATATCCTGGTCGATAAAATCGGTTTAAAAGGTTTGGTCGTGGGGTATGACCATCGTTTCGGGAAAAACCGGGAGGGAACTTTTGAAAAACTGAAAGAATTAGCTGACCGTTATCACTTTTACCTCGAACAGGAAGAAGTATATGAAGAGAACCAAATCAATATCAGTTCCACAAAAATCCGGAATGCTTTGCAAATCGGAGATATCGATCGGGTAAATGAATTTCTGGGGTATACGTATTCTGTTAGTGGAAAAGTTGTTGCCGGTGATAAAATAGGACGGAGTATGGGTTTCCCGACCGCCAATATCCGGTTGAACGATGACCGTAAACTATTGCCGGCCGCCGGAGTGTATGCTGTAAAAGTGAAGGTTGAAGGACAAGAATATCGTGGTATGCTCAATATTGGCGTACGCCCCACAGTCAGTTGTTCCGGCGTAGTGCGGATCGAAGTGAATATCTTTGATTTCGATGCCGACATCTATGGTAAAGAAATCCGGCTTTTACTTATTGCCCGTATCCGGGGTGAACGGAAATTCAACGGAATCGACGAATTGAGCGAACAGCTGAAAAAGGACCGTCAGGAAGTATCGGTGTTGCTACAGCAATGACGTTTGCCCTGTAAACCTGATTAGCGGGTTCTGAAAAAAGGTAGGTTTTATTTTTTCTTTCTATTCCGATTTCGGGTTCTGTGTCGTCAGACCCGGTCGCCTGGAACGGTCCGTTAAGGCTTTCCTTCACTGACCGGCGGAACTCCTCACTTCGTTCGTCAGACACCACCGGTCGGGCGCTCGGAAAACCTAACCGGACCCTCGTTCCTGCTCCAAGGGTCTTCCGGCACAAAACCCTGCATCTTCCGTTTGCGCTACAGAGCAAAGGAAGAATAAGGAAAGTTTTGTAAAATGAAATACCGGATCACCTCTATCGTGATATGGATTGCTGAGTTACTTTATCGGAGCGTCTTCAGTACCTTTGATTTTAATTCGATTTCTGGCATAAGGAATGGAAAACCCTTATTCCGTTGTGATTTCTATTTTTCAGATCCTGATTCGTTTTCCATGAAGTGATAAGATCAGTCGAAGGTGATCGTGTTCGGAGACCATTGGAGCTCTGGCGAGTGTCGTCTTGCTTTTTCTGAGCGCCCGACCGGTGGTGTCTGACGAACGAAGTGAGGAGTTCCGCCGGTCAGTGAAAGAAAAAGCTAGATGACCGACAGAAGCGACCGGGTCACCGAACATGAACACCGAAGACGAACAAATACCGGAATAATTCTAGAATTAAATTAGTTTATAAAGCTCATAAAGTTTAGAGTTTCTGAATCTGCGGTCATTTCCTTACGGTCGTTAATGCGACCGACCTGGACTGAAAGTCCTATAAACAAGGTGCCATGCAGGGGGAATACTAATTTTATGAACTTTATAAATTCAAACCTTTTGGCTTTCTTCCTGCCGATCTATTTCGGTAAATAATCAGAACCGATATTGAATCATAGCATTGATACGGCTGGCATTACCATAGTCGTGGTTGAAATTATTACGGCGTCCGAAAACATATTCTATGCCGGTAGTTCCGAATTCCGTAAAATTCCATAACAGATTAGCTCCTGCATATTGTGCATATTTGTAAGTATCCCCTTCCAGGCTGCCGCGGGCTTCAAGCCGGGCATAACTGTAGGTGATCGTCGAATAAAGCTTAGGATTCCAATTGTGTTGGAAAGCGCCGAACAGGCCCCACATACCGGGAGCTTTCAGATTTCCATTGTCGTCTGCTGTCGGGATCAGGTCATAACCGATACCCGAGATATCCTGAATGTAATTGGCAATCCCTTTACCATATTCGGCCTGAAACAGAAAACTGGTCGATGAGGTGATATTTAATTTACCGCTACCCATTACACCCCAACCTGTTCTGATTTTATCCTTATCTTTCACTACATTTTTATAACCGATATTTCTTAAGATAGCTCCTACCTGAACGTGGCTCCCGTTTTTCATCGTATAGCGTACATTCAAAGGAATATCCGGAACTTTCTGCCGGATGGATTCGGCATTTTTCCCGGTTGTATACGATGCTTTGGCATATTCCAAGGCTAAAGAAGATTGCCATCGATCGTTGATATGGTAAGTATACCGAAGCATCGGCTGACGGATTTCGATACCACTACTCGGTCCTTCTTCATCGATAGTTGTAGGTACGGCTGTCATATCGCCGAAAGTACTCCAGGCTTGTCCCAGCGTAAAACCTTTGAATTGTACGAAAGCTTGCTGGAGCTTCGGGGTGTTCTGCGGCCCCTGGAATTCCATTTCGATATAAGACACTAAACGTCCTACATCCGTATTGCCTACTAATTTAAAAAACAAACGGGATTGTCCGACTGTCATACCGTAACTGGCACCGGGTTGATGTCCTTTCATGGCAATAGTCGAAGTTGTAAAAAAATTATAATCTTCTACGCCGTTAAAGTCGTAAACTCCTGACAACTGAACGTATCCCCCGACACCGAAAATAAAATTTTTGTTGTCATCGAAGAAAATAAAGCGTGGAGCTGCCGGGTCATTGTAAGCCAGTGGAAAGGCTTCTTTCATCATGGTATAGAAATTATGGATATCCCTTTCTTTCGATACCGATACGATATTTACTTTCTGTGCTTGTGCTTGTGCATAAAACCCTGCCACAAACACAGAAAATAATACGATTAAAACTTTTTTTTTCATAATCCTACCTATTTGGTTTTTTACATTTTCATTTTTGTTATGGAGTATATACGCTTTAGGGAGCGAAAAAGTAGAAAGGAAATATTATAAAGTAGGTTGCGATTGGTTAAAGAATTTATAACTCTGTATAAGCTGAGAATAATTTTTGGCAGTTATATACATATTTACACTTATAAAGGTACATTTAGGGTAAATATGTATATAAACACCTTTGCTTTTTTATGAAGTTATGTATTGGTATAAAGTGGGATTTCAATGCTGCAACCCTCGCTATGGATGATTTATTGGGAAATTCAGGAATAAAGATCGATAAGATTTAGCAAATTAGGTGTCCCTTGTGATATCTTGATAATTAGCCGTTTACTATTATTTTTCGGGAGTACTGAAACAATACCCTTTTCCATAGGAAGAACGGATTTTCAGCGAAGTATCAGTTTTCAGAATTTTCCGGAGCTCAGAGATAAATCCCGTAACAGACTTATTTTGGACGCGTTGTCATTGTTCCAAAGTCTTCTGCAAATGATTGTTCCCGGTATAAAGGAATTCTGATTTTGACAAAAAATAGTCAATAATTCGGCGAGCATCGTTTTGAGCGGGTAACGCTGGTCACCGATTTCAAGGGTAGAGTTTGCAGGGTAGAAACGGCTGGTCGGAGATAGCTGATATACTTTTTCTGAGGGGTGGCCGGTTATTTCCGGTCCCGGATATCGATTCAGGGCTGCTTCGATCCGGGCACACAATTCGTCTATACCTCCGTCCTTACGGACAAAGTCACTGGTACCTATTTTTAATGAGGCTGCACATAGTTCGGTGTAAGAGCTAAGGATGAGTACCGGAATTTTTTTATCCAATTGCCGGATCAATAAAAATACTTCTATTCCTGTTTTTCCCGGCATTTGATAGTCGAGTACGACTACATCCGGACGGGAAGACTGGTAGGCGAGCCAGGCTTCGTCGCCATCGAAGACTGTTTTTACTTCATAACCGTTGTCTTCCAGGGCTTCCCCGGTTTCTTGTGCGGTGATGCGGTTATCTTCTGCGTACAGTATTTTTATTTTTTTAGTATCCATAGTCGTGGTATAAAATCATCGGATGTGTTTTGAGTATGGTTAATTTGTCCAGCAGGTAATTTATTTTAATGATCATATTTTCGTATTGTTTGATGTTTTTGTGTAACAGTTCGGTATGGATCGGTGGGGATATAGGGATAGCCGGGGAGGGGTGATCCGATTCTGTGCCATGTAAATGACAGAGTTGTACTTGTAATTCCCGAAGGAAATGTTGTACTTCATTCCGTTGCAGATGGATCAGTGCTTTCTGGCGGCGATCGACCGCCATCAATAAATGGGTGAACCATCCCGACAATAAGATCGATAGCAAGGCAAATAGTAGCCAAATTTTGTGGGTGGTCAAAGGCTGTAACCAGGGATAAGCGAGTTGTACCTCCAGTCGGTGTCTCTCGACATACCCCAGGGGCATACGGAAAATAGCCGGCAGGAAGATGTTCGGATCTTCGGAAGGATACCGGTCGATGATTTTTCCATTGGCGTCCTTCCGGATGAAGAAAATTGGAAATGGCAGGTCGCTCTTCTTATAATAGTGGACAAGTGAATCGAGACACCAGGATGAATCCCGAAGATCATAAGATAAACGGCCATATACATAGCTTTGATTGACGATCCCGCCCATCTCTACTGTCGTATCTTTTACTCCCCGGGTGATCGTAATTGAATTCTCCTGCCAATTGTTTTGAAACCTGGCGGTATCCCGTATCTGGAAAAGATTTTTACTCATTTTAAAAATCGTTTCGTCGATTAAAGGATTTTTGTGGTTTACAAAATTAGTCCGTTCGGCTGAATATAAATTGAGCATCCAGACCATTTCAGCCAGTAATAAGGCAATGAAAAAATAGCGGTATATGTGTGAAGAAGAAACTGATTTTTTATATGATTTCGGTTTATCCAGACACAGCGACAGACAGAATTCCGATCCCTCGTTTTCTTTGCTTTTTATCTGTATGTGTCCATTGTACTGCCGCACAATTTTACGCACATAAGCAAGTCCTATACCGTGGCTATTCTGGTGACGGTGATTGGAACGAAAACCGGTCCTGAAAATACGTTTCCGGGAATGAGTGGAAACACCCGGTCCGTTGTCTTTGACCGAAATCAGTAATTTATTTGGTTTTTCCTGTTTACAGCTAATCTGAATTTCGGCTTTTTCTCCGGCATATTTCAGCGCATTGCTGATCAGATTGTCTACCAGGTGGATCAAATGAAAAGGATCGGCAAAGATTTCCGGATCTTTCAATTGAAAATCAAGATTGATAGTGGCTTTTTCGTGGCCACACCGGTAGTTGTCGATCAGTTCTTCGAGTGCTTTTTTCAAATCGAAAGTCCGGTTTTCTATTTCTCCTCCCCAGCGTCCTGCCGACTGTATGGTGATTTGTTGCATTTCTTTTAATAAACGCTCCGATTGGTGGTGGCTGATTTGTAGTTTTTCATATATTTTTTCGGGAGGCCAGGTGGCCAGATTTTTCAGGATCCTGCCTTCTATATCGCGATTGGTACATAGCGGAGTTTTCAGGTCATGGATAAAAATAACTTGTTTCTCGATATAGCGTAAGTTCTTACGTTCCCTGCATTCTTTCTTTATGATCAGGAATCCATAATAAATAGCCAGGAAGAGTGGAAGTAATGAAAGTAAAATTCCGTATTTCTGATACTTCCAAAAATAAATAAGCGGAAAATCATACCAGGCCATCAGCTGGTCTTTCTCGATATTACCCAATTGCTGCGGGCCGAAAGCAGGAGCTCTTTGAGGCAATAGATGGGAGGGATAGTGATCTATAAGCTTTCCGTTCGGGTCTTGTCGCGTGAAAATTACGGGTAATTCCGTTACCGGACAAAAATGCCGGAAATAGTGGGCTATACTGTCCAGTTTCCACAACTTTTTATTATAATCATAACGTTGTTTGTTGAATAAGTCGGTCATCTCTTTCCGCAGGGTATCTATTCTGAAATGTTGTCCCCGAAGAGTATACTCCATGATAATTCTGTTTTCTATTCTGAAGTCGACGAAACTGTCGTCCTCCTCATTTATCCTGTATGCTTCTTCTTGAATAGCAGCATGTATCGCCTGGTTGATGTCGTTCCGAAAATTTTTTTCTTCAATCCGGAACCAATAGATCAGCCAGCTGCTTTCTGTCAGGAGAAACAGGATTATCGACAGGATGATCATGCCGGGATTATATAAAAATAATTTTTTCATCGGGTTAAAAATAAAGATTAAGTGAAAGAATCACAACTTTTGTTTCTGTTGAATGTGGAAATAATTCCGAACATTTTCCGATGATTCAGCCTGGTGTGAGAAAAGTGGATAACGTATTTTTATACTCCTGGAATCATCAATAAAGGTGAAAAACCTCTTAAAATATTAGGTATTTTAACAAGTTGTAGTTGTGTTGAAGTGAAAAGCGCCAAAAAACATATGTTATGAAAGGTTTGCAAATAGATATTCGAGGAAAAATAATGAATTGCGTCACACCGAAAGGGCAGGTTTGTGTGTTTGTAGAAGCTGACAATATGGTTGTTCTCGGTGAAGACAAAGAAAACAGCGTTAAGTTGGATTGGGGTAAAATAGAGTTGGCTGTAGGAGACAAAGTGAAAATTACTGCTATTGAGGGTATGGAGTATGATACTCATATATATGAGTAGTATGACAGATGAAGATATGTTAGGATACTATAATCAACTTAAAAAATTTTTAACAAAAGAAGGTGTGTTGAAATGAGAGGATTCAGAATAAAATTCAGGTCAGAAGAAATTGTTGTTACCCCTGACTTCCGTTCATCAGTCACTATTTTTTATAGTAGTTCGAACGGCTATGAACTATCGGTTGCCGGTATCAAAGGCTTTGGAGATGATGCCCTGGATACTTTTTGGATAAAATCGGATATGCATATTGGAGAAAGTATTGAGATCGAAATTATAAATGCAGACGAGCAGGTTTGTTCGTCTCCGACTTGTGTAAAAAAATTAGATCCTAATCCACTAAAATTATCCGAAAAACAGAAGCAACAAATGCTTGATGAATATTTGAAAGATTTTTATCTTTTAGAAGCTCAGTTAAAGAAAAAAGGAGTTTTATAATATAGTTATGTAATATATGGCAAATATGACTGCATTAAGTATTAATGAATCATTGTTTTATATCCCGTTCGATCATACTGGTGTAATTTCTGTTTGTAATAATAAATATGGAAATGAATTAGCATGTATTGTCTCAGATATTTCGGATGATAGAATTTCTTTGAATATAGGTGATTCAGTTTGCATAAAGAGGATTGTTTCTGAGGGTACTGAGTCGGTACATGAGTTTGTTATGCCTGATTTCTCTAACCAGAAAAAGGAGTTTATGAGTGATAAGGGAATATATGGAATGGAAGTCTGTACAGAAAACAATACGATATGTATGCCATTTATAGATGGGGGAGCAGTCACTTTTGTTGTAACCATAAATCAAGGTCAAGTATCTGTTGATGCGGGTTCTATTACCGCCGGTAACGTATTGTTGGATTTTTATCATTCGAACCTGAATATGGGGGATGAAATTCGTGTAACTTTGAAGAACCTGGATTTTGTTTCATCTCCATTAAGTGAAAGAAGTTTTTCGGGCCATACTTTATGACCGGTGTTAACTGGTCGTAGATTGTTCATCCCACATAGAATACCGGTATGTTAAAGAAATTGGCTGCACAGACGGCTATATATGGGATCAGTAGTATTATTGCCCGTTTTCTTAATTACTTATTGACCCCCTATCTCACTCGTATTATGACTACGGGTGAGTATGGGGTGGTGACCGATCTCTATGCCCTCATTCCTTTTATCCTGTTACTGCTTACGATGGGGATGGAAACAGGGTATTTTCATTTTGCCGGTAAAGCGGGAACTTCTGAAGAGAAAAGATTGATATTTCAAACCACCTGGGGTATCGTTATATTAGTGAGCCTTCTATTTTTCGGTTTCACCTTATTGTTCTTACATCCTTTGTCGGTGGTGATGGATTATGCCGGAACTCCGTCGTATCTATTATTGATGGGAAGTATTATAACCGTCGATGCTGTGACGGCCTTACCATTCGCTAAGTTAAGAGAGGAAAATAAAGCATCGGCCTATGTGAAAATCCGGGTCGTTACGATACTGGTCAATCTGTTTTTTTGTATCGTTTTTTATTCTGTGATACCTGGGATTAGAGACCTGCAAAATATTTTCCCGGCAGAATATGGTGCCGGATATTATTTGATATCGAATTTAATCGCTAGCGTGACAGCGGCTTTTATGCTGATTCCTGCCGTCCGGGGGATCCGGCCTCGGATAAAACGGAAATTGCTTCAGCCTTTATTTATCTATTCGTTGCCTTTGCTGATCAGCGGGGTTACGGGTACCGCCAATGAATTTATCGACCGCCAATTTATTAAATATTTGCTGCCGCAAGAGTCGGCAATGAGTACTTTAGGTATTTATGGAGCTGCCCTTAAACTCGGAGGCATTTTGTTGTTGTTTGTGCAAATGTTCCGTTTGGCTGCAGAACCGTTTTTTCTGGCTGCTTTTAAAAAGGAAGATTTCTTGAAAGCAAATGCGGAGACGTTAAAATATTTTTTGATCGTTTCTATGTTGTTGTTTTTAGTGATTTCCCTTTTCTCCGATTTCTTTGGTTTGATCCTCGGTTCGGATTTTCGGGATGGATTATTTATTATCCCTGTTGTTTTGTTTGCTAATATCGGAAATGGTATAGTCTTTAATCTTTCATTCTGGTATAAGCGGACCGGTAAGACCCGTCTGGCCATTTTGGTCACCGGCAGTGGATTGATTTGCACGATTGTTTTTAATTTATTATTACTTCCACGTCTGGGATATGCCGGAACGGCCTGGGCACATCTGGGAAGCGAATGGATTATGGTGATCGTCAGTTATATTTTGAGCAGAATATATTATCCGGTTCCTTATCCGCTCAAACGTATCCTATTTTATCTTTCAGGCGGTATATTATTCTATTTTTTGGGAGCATGGCAAAAGGATATATCCTGGACAGGAAATATATTGTTCAATCTCTCTTTGATTGTAATCTATACCGGGGTAGTAGTGAAGGTTGAAAAGATTAATATTTCCAGACATCCTTTTTAGTTAAATTATGATCGGAATTCTGGAAGAATAATTTAATATTATATTTGTAATTCAAATATGGGCTGTCGCTGAGAGGGGGATATCGATAAATTTTGATTTCGGATGTAAAATGCTATTTAGAATCTTTTCTTTTTTTATTATTGTCGGGTGTTCGGCTTGCCGGCCTTCGGTTTTGGAATCGGCTCTTGAAAGGGCCGGGGAAAATCGGATAGAACTGGAACGGGTATTGCGTCATTATTCCGAAGAGGATAAAGATAGCCTGAAGTGGGAGGCTGCCCGCTTTTTAATCGAAAATATGCCCGGGCATTTATCTATCGGTGGCGATTCGATCGGGCCTTATTATGCGGCTTTGAATGCGGTGTTCAGTAACGATACTTTGAGAAATTGGCAGGATAGTCTCGATAAGATCCATGAGTATTATAAATCCGGATTGCGTGTACAGGAAGATATAAAGGTGATAAAGTCCGGTTTTCTGATTGCCAATATCGATAGTGCTTTTCGGGTCTGGAGGGAAAAACCCTGGGCTTCACATGTCGGTTTTGATGATTTCTGTGAATACATATTGCCTTATACGGTCGGACAATACCAACCTTTGGAAGATTGGCGGAAAAAATTGGCTACCGGTTATGAAGAACAGATAGACCTCCGGCATCCCCGGCTCAGTCACTCTGCATTTTGGGCTGCAACTTGGGTAAACCGGGAGATCGGGACTCAGATTCGTTTTCAGACCCTCGAACCTTTTTCTAAAATTCCTCTGTTGTTTCCTTCCTTGTTGCCGAAATCCAGGGGAGGGTCTTGCCGGGAGTATGCTTTGATGGGATTGAGTATTATGCGTTCGAAAGGGATTCCTGTCATGATGGATTTTATCCCTCAATGGCCTGTCAGGTCCGGTAGGCATTATTGGAATGTGATGTTGGATAACAGGGGAAAAAATGTAGTTTTTCTGGCTACGGAGAGTGATCCGGGGATGCCTCATAAAGTGGAAGAAAAGTTAGGGAAAGTTTACAGGCAGACTTATGCAATCAACCGTGACCTGGAAAGATTGAACCGGGAGTGTGGCGATGTGCCCGATTTTTTCCAGAATTGTTTTATGAAAGATGTGACAGCCGAATATATGCGCACTTCCGATGTGGAAATCGAAGTTCCCTCTTCGGTGAAATGCTCTGAAAACTATGCTTATCTGACTATTTTCGATAATGAAGATTGGGTACCGGTCGATTGGGCCGGAATACACCGGGGAAAAGCCCTCTTTAAAAATGTAGCCCGTGATATTGTTTATCTGCCTGTTTACTATACTTCCGATGGGCTGAAACCCTTGGCCAGTCCTTTTTTATTGGATACGGACGGGAAGGTAATTGTCCTGAAAGGGGATACGTTGAATCGGCAACAGTTGAAACTCTACCGGAAATATCCTCCTTCTGACAATGCTTATGCTATGGGAAGACGGATTGTAGGAGGAAAAATTCAGGCTGCCAATCGGGCGGACTTCAGCGATTCGGTTACTATCTATCGGGTACCTGAGTGGAAAAGTGCTTATTCCCTGAAGGTTACTACCGATACTGCCTGGCGCTATTGGAGGTATTTGTCTGCCGAAAACGGACTTTGTAATATTGCCGAATTGGTATTTTATCAGAGAGATTCTATGCGCCCTATTGTGGGTGAAATTATAGGGACGGAAGGAAGTTGTTTTAATGATCCTAACCATGTGAAAGAAAAGGTATTCGACGGAGACCCATTGACTTTTTTCGATGCGCCGACTGGAAGTGGTGCCTGGGTGGGGATGGATTTCGGAAAGGAAGTGAACATCGGTAAACTGATTTTTATTCCCCGTACCGATGGAAATATGATCCAATTGGGCGACACTTACGAGTTGTATTGGTGGGGACCGGAGGGATGGCAACTGATTGGCGGACCCCGAATAGCCAGGGATGTCGTTCTGGAGTATCTGGCTCCTTCGAATGCGCTCTATTGGCTTAGGGATGTAAGCCGTGGAAGAGAAGAACGCATTTTTACCTATTCTGACGGGAAACAGATTTTCTGGTAATTCTCATAAGCAGTAATTTCATTTATTGAAAAATTTCCTATAATAAAAAATATTCAGTTACACCATAGTTAGGCTACTGAAAATTGGGCTCAATGTTCGGAAAAATAAGATAATTAGTCGTTTATTTTTGATTTGGGATTGTTATATATTTGAACTAATAAAAATTATTAGAAAAGTATGGAAAAAAAATCATTCAATTTATTCTATTTTGTTATTTTGATATCAGGTGTTTTATATACAAATGTATGTTTTTCACAAAATACACCTACAACTTGGCAAGACCGGCTCGAAGCTTTAAAAAATAGCTTCAATGAAGAAAATAGGGGTGATGTGTCGTTTTTGAAACTATTAGGGTATACCTATAAAAGAATAATTGGATCTCAAACTGTTAAATCCGATATAATAGATTCCTTATTATCCTACAATGCTCCTGCTATTTTGCATTTACCTCCCATAGTGATGAGAGATACTGTATCAAGGGGAGATTCCTGCGTCATTCGGGAAAGAGTGTTGCCTAAATTTGAAATCATTTCTATTCGTAAGCGATTAGAAATTGCAGAGTCTATAGGAGAAAAAAGTCTGCTTACCTCACTAAGACAACAGCTTAATAATTTAATTCATTTGGATTATGAATATTTGGAATTAGAATGGAGTTATAAAAATAAGCACTTTAAATCATTATGTGTTGTATCTAATGAACATGGCGGATTTATTTATGACCCTATCGGTTCAAATATTTTAGAGTATACAACAACGACAACAACTAATACTGTAGAACGTTTAAATTCAAAAGAAAATCTTCACTAAAATTTTTAATTTGCTTCACTTGTCGAAGCCTTCTCCAAATACCTTGAGACGGGTGTCTTCAACGGCTGCTGCCTGATGGAGATAGCCGAGATTCTCAGAGTTCGCAATGGGGAGGAATTTGTAGAAGTTCCGACGAAGCCGGAGCCTATTTTCGAAGCCAACACTTCCGGCATGAACCCTGAAAAACTGACATATACCTTAACCCATTTTTTGTATAATGACAAGCAAACCGACATTATCAATAGTTTAAACAAATGATCTCGATTATAATGTGGTGATTTAACTTTACCGAAAAATGACGATTTAAAATTTGCTTATTACATGGCGGTGTAATTATTATAGAATAAGCCCCGAAAGTTTTATCTGGCTTTCGGGGTTTATTCTATGTATTATAATTATTCCGACAGGGTTCTTCCGGATCGTCAGAATTCACAGCACTTACGCGAAGTATACCCGGAGGACGGTGATTCTGATTATTAACCAAAGAAACCGATCCCTCGATGAGCTGACTATTCGGTCATTTTTCTCAGCAAAGTTTGCATATCGCATTTTTCTTTGAGTATACCGAAGAGTTGATCGATGGCTACCCGTTCCTGCTGCATGGTGTCGCGGTCGCGGATAGTGACGGCATGGTCTTTCAGAGTCTGGTGGTCGACAGTGATACAGAAAGGAGTACCGATAGCGTCCTGACGGCGGTAGCGTTTACCGATAGAGTCTTTCTCGTCGTATTGACAGTTGAAATCGTATTTCAGCAGGTTCATGATTTCCTGCGCTTTTTCAGGCAGCCCGTCTTTCTTCACCAGTGGCATAATGGCCATCTTTACCGGGGCCAGAGCTGCCGGCAGGCGCAGTACGACACGGGAATCCTGTTTGCCGTCTTTGCTCAGGTCTTCTTCGCAATAAGCAGCCGACATAATCTGCAGGAACATTCGGTCTACACCGATAGAGGTTTCGATCACATAAGGCACATAAGATTCGTTCAGTTCGGTATCGAAATATTGAATCTTTTTACCGGAATATTGCTGATGTTGTGATAAGTCGAAATCCGTACGGGAATGAATTCCTTCCACTTCTTTGAAACCGAAGGGGAATTTGAATTCGATATCGGTAGCGGCATTCGCATAATGGGCCAGCTTCTCGTGATCATGAAAACGATAGTTTTCTTCCCCGAATCCCAGGAGCTGATGCCAACGCATACGGGTCGTTTTCCATTTTTTGAACCACTCCAGTTCCGAACCGGGGCGTACAAAAAATTGCATTTCCATCTGTTCGAATTCGCGCATCCGGAAAATAAACTGGCGGGCGACGATTTCATTACGGAAAGCTTTACCGATCTGGGCGATACCGAAAGGCACTTTCATGCGTCCGGTTTTCTGTACATTCAGGAAGTTGACGAAGATTCCCTGAGCTGTTTCGGGACGCAGGTAAATTTTGCTGGCTCCTTCTGCGGTAGACCCCATTTCAGTTGCGAACATCAGGTTGAACTGGCGTACTTCGGTCCAGTTGCAGGTGCCGGAGATCGGACAGACGATTTTCTCGTCGAGAATAATCTGACGTACTTCATTCAGGTCATTGGCATTTAAGGCATTGGACATCCGCTCGTGGAGAGCTTCTCTTTTGCGGATGTGTTCCTGAATCTGAGGATTGGTCTCCCGGAATAAGGCTTCGTCGAACTTTTCCCCGAACCTTTTCCGGGCTTTTTCAACGTCTTTCTCGATTTTTTCGTCGTATTTAGCAATCTGATCTTCGATCAGAACGTCTGCCCGGTATCTTTTCTTAGAATCTTTGTTATCGATCAAGGGATCGTTGAATGCATCTACGTGGCCGGAAGCTTTCCAGATGGTCGGATGCATGAAAATGGCAGAGTCGATTCCTACGATATTTTCGTGTAACCGGACCATCGATTCCCACCAATACCGTTTGATATTGTTTTTCAGTTCCACGCCGTTCTGTCCGTAATCATATACAGCTCCCAGTCCGTCGTAAATATCTGAAGACGGAAACACAAACCCATATTCCTTACAATGAGCTACTAATTTTTTGAATACATCTTCCTGTGCCATAATCTTATAAAATATTATTTGAGTGACAAAGGTAATGAAATTTTATTCTTCGTGTCCGATTTCTTTCATTGCCTGTGTGACATTTATCGTATAGTCTCCGATTTTCTCACATTCGGAGAAAAGGTCGTTATACAGAATACCCATAGAATATTCGTATCGTTTTTCTTCGATCGCCATCAGGTGTTCCTGTTTCAAAATGGTCCGGTAATCGTTGATGGCTTGTTCGAGTTCATAGGCTTTCTTGGCGTTTACCTGGGTATATTCGGTAGCCAGATTGGCACACATAACGACGATAGATTCATCCACTAAGGCAAACATATGTTTGAGTTTATTGGACAATTCTTCCGGGAAGGTGATTTTCTGTTCGTTACGACGATAAATCGCTTTGGCGACATTTAAAATAGAATCGGCTACACTTTCCACTTCCGATACGATTTTAAACATCGCACGTACCCGTTGGGAGTTTTCGGAGGTTAGTCTGGATTCGGAAACTTTGGTCAGGTAATCGGCAATTTCAACTTCCACCTGGTCACTTTCGTCTTCCATTTTCTGGAGATAATCGAATTCTTTTTCATATTCTCCGGAGGGCATATCGAAAGCCTGGATTGTTTTGTGAAACATTTCCAGCGTACTTTGCCCGTAGAGGGAGATCTCTTGTTTGGCTTGGAAAAGCGAGGCGTCCGGCGTAGATAACAAACCGATTTTGATATGTTTCAAAGTAAAAGTTTCTTCCCCTTTCTTGGGAGGAATAATCCGGCTGACAATCCGGGCCAGATATTCGGTAAACCAAATCAGAATAGCCACGTTGATCCCCTTTGCCAAGGTGTTGAAAAGAGATAATACAAGCGGCATGGCGGCATTTATAGAAGCGGTCACTCCGGCCCGGGCTTCCGGTGAGAAAGCTTCGTTCAACAGTTTCGGGTCCGAAAATTTGGGATTATAAGTCGAGAGATGCAGGGTGACACACAAGTCTCCGATGAAGTTCAAAAAAGGGGTAAATATCAGGAATAACCAGATCACTCCGAATACATTGATGATAAAATGGGCTAGGGCTGCCCGTTTGGCTTGTACGTTGGCCACTGCTGCTGCCAGATTGGCGGTAATAGTCGTTCCGATATTTTCACCCATAATCATCGCTGCAGCATCTTCATAACCGATCCAGCCTTTCGAACACATCACCAAAGTTAAAGCAACTGTAGCCGAGGAGGATTGAAATATCGTAGTCAAACCGGCACCGATAAGCAGGAAGATCATCCAGGAACGGAATCCCAGAAAGCTGATTTTTTGTATGAATTCTCCTACTCCGGGAAGAGTGTGCAAATCGGTCGGCATCGATTCCTGCAGAAAACGCAGGGCTAAAAACAACAAACCGAAACCGACGAACATTTCACCCCAGGTTTTGCGGGAACGTTTTTGTGAAAACAATAGGGGCAGTGAACAACCGATAATCGGAAGAGCCAGATCGCTCATGCTGAATTTTCCCAGTCCTAACACCGCAACCAACCAGCTGGTGATGGTTGTGCCGACATTGGCTCCCAAAATAACACCGATAGAGCCGACCAGGTCCAACAATCCGGCGTTGACAAAACTCACGACCATGACTGTCGTTGCCGAAGAACTTTGTATCAGGGCTGTAATAAATAAGCCGGTAAGTACACCCGTAACACGATTGGAAGTCATGGCTGTCAATATCTGCCTCATTTTGTTGCCAGCCAGTTTCTGAAGAGATTCACTCATTAGTTTCATTCCATAAAGGAATACACCAAGCGATCCGATGAGCTTCAGTACATCAAAGATTCCATAATCCATTTTTGCATTTTTTAAGATTCCGAATTTTGCGACTGTAAAAATAGGAAACTCATTCAGATTACGAAAATATTACGAACTTATATTTTTAAGATTTTTAGGAAAGAATTAAACAATACGCAGGAATAAGACCGTTTTTGCCGGTGTGTTCCCTAAACTTTTCCCGAAAAGGGAGGACAAATATTCCGAATATTTTCCGAGGATTCACTATTGGGTATAATAAAATGTTTTCATATCATTGTCAAATAGATAAGTATTAATTTAAAAATGATGAAAAAATTGTATTTAGTATTAATGGTGATATCACTATTTTCCATTTCTTGTTCAAAAAACATATCGGATGACACTTCAGAAATAATGGAGTACGATAAGTTGTTTTCCAAATATGGATGGGAGAATGTGGAAAAATGTGAAAGACAAGTCAGTAGTCAAAAATTTGAAAGCTATAACTTCGTTTGAAGAGCTAGAAAAAGTGTTGAAATATATTCAGAATATGCAATCTGAAAATATTAGAACACTAGTTTCTGAACAATTTGACATGTTACCTCGTTTAAAGTCAAC
Source organism: Odoribacter sp. (assembly GCF_985060555.1). Classification (NCBI taxonomy): domain Bacteria; kingdom Pseudomonadati; phylum Bacteroidota; class Bacteroidia; order Bacteroidales; family Odoribacteraceae; genus Odoribacter; species Odoribacter sp. The sequence goes on from NZ_CFKYFN010000036.1 coordinate 96,559, forward strand.
TAATGAAAGTGGTGGGCAAAGGATTGTCAAAATCTCTGGTTTGAATTCTGATGGACGGGTAGATGTTTTTTTGGATATCACTGTACCTGCTGTAACTAATAGTGCTTTTTACAATACGGGGTTTGGGGATACTTTTATTGGTTATAATCATTTAAGTGGTAGTGCTTATAAATCAGGAAATAAGATAAATTTTACGGCTAATGGAGAAATTATTCTTAAAATTATCTGGCAAGGAGTAGAATTGAAAAGATTACCTACGAATAGTAGTGGGTATTATGATACTAATCAAAAAATATACGGGTAATTAATCAAAAAAAGCTGTCTGCAAACGCAGACAGCTTCCTTGTATTGAACCATTTTTTATTACATCATTCCCGGCATTCCGCCACCCATGGCAGGAGCGGCAGGTTCATCTTTTTTCTCTTCCACCAATACACATTCGGTAGTCAGGAACATTCCGGCGATAGAAGCTGCATTTTCCAAGGCTACCCGGGTTACTTTCTTCGGATCGATCACACCGGCTTTCTTCAAATCTTCATAGATATCTTTCCGGGCGTTGTATCCGAAATCGCCTTTACCTTCACGTACTTTGTTGACAACGACAGCACCTTCGACACCGGCGTTATAAGCAATCTGACGTAACGGTTCTTCGATAGCACGTTTGATGATTTCGATACCGGTAGTTTCGTCTTCGGTTTCTCCCTTCAGACCTTCCAGGGCTGCTTGTGCGCGGATATAAGCGACACCACCACCCGGTACGATACCTTCTTCGCTGGCAGCACGGGTTGCGTGCAGAGCGTCATCGATGCGGTCTTTCTTTTCTTTCATTTCAACTTCAGAAGCTGCTCCGACATACAGGACGGCAACACCACCTGACAATTTTGCCAGACGTTCTTTCAGTTTTTCTTTATCATAGTCGGAAGTCGAATTTTCAATCAATTTCTTGATCTGCTCGATTCTCTCCTGAATAAATTCTTTTTTACCGGCCCCTTTGACAATCGTCGTATTTTCTTTGTCGATGCTTATTTTGTCTGCACGACCCAACATATCGATAGTCAGGTTTTCCAGTTTCATTCCTTTGTCTTCCGAAGCGACGACACCTCCGGTCAGGATAGCGATATCTTCCAGCATTTCTTTCCGGCGGTCACCGAATCCCGGAGCTTTTACTGCTGCAATCTTCAAAGAACCTCTCAAACGGTTGACCACCAAAGTAGCCAGGGCTTCGCTTTCGACATCCTCGGCGATGATCAACAAGGCACGACCTGATTGTGCTACCGGTTCCAGAACCGGAAGTAATTCCTTCATAGAAGAAATCTTCTTGTCATAAAGCAGGATATAAGGATTTTCGAATTCGCAGATCATCTTCTCACTGTCGGTTACGAAATAAGGAGAAATATATCCACGGTCGAATTGCATACCACCGACCGTTTTTACCTCTGTCTCGGTTCCTTTGGCTTCTTCAACGGTAATTACTCCTTCGATGCCGACTTTTTCCATTGCTTCGGCGATCAGGTTACCGATCGTTTCGTCGCCATTGGCAGAGATACGACCTACCTGACGGATTTTTTCAAAGTTGTTACCTACTTCTTCTTTTTGTCCTTCAAGATGTTTTACGACAGCAGCAACTGCCTTTTCAATACCTCTTTTCAATTCCATCGGATTAGCTCCGGCAGTAACGTTTTTCAACCCTACATTGATGATACTTTGGGCCAGGATAGTAGCGGTAGTCGTACCGTCTCCGGCATCATCTCCGGTCTTGGAAGCGACTTCTTTCACCATTTGTGCTCCGATATTTGCATACGGATCGGCTAGTTCGATTTCCTTAGCTACGCTGACACCGTCTTTGGTGATATGGGGAGCTCCGAATTTCTTTTCGATGACTACATTCCGGCCTTTCGGTCCCAGAGTTACTTTTACTGCATTTGCCAGCTCATCTACCCCTTTTTTCATCAGGTCACGAGCTTCGATATTGAATTTTATTTCTTTTGCCATAACAAATTAGTTTTAGATTTTAATTTTTGGGATTACTTACAATTTACAATTAAAGAATTGCAAGGATATCACTTTGGTTCATGACCAGATACTTCTTGTCGTCGATATGAACTTCTGTACCGGAATATTTTCCGAATAAAACAGTATCGCCTGCTTTTACTTCCATCGGTTCGTCTGCTTTACCTTTACCGGTTGCGATAACTGTACCTTTCTGGGGTTTTTCTTGTGCTGTGTCGGGGATGATGATCCCTCCTTTAGTTACAGTTTCTGCTTCAACAGGCTCAACAATTACCTTGTTAAGTACGGTCTTCAGTGTCATAATGTTAAAAATTTAAAAGTTTATAATATGATTTTATTTTCAAATTAATACGCAATATTTCAACGTCGTTGTAAGGTTGAATGTTACAACATTTCCTTCTTATCATATTTTGTGCCAAAAAAAATACGACAGAAAGGAAGAGGAGGAAAGAAAATGTAAATCATTGAAAAATAGAGGAAAAATGATAAAAGATAAAAAATAGGGGAAAAAAGGGTTTGGCAGAAAAGCAAAAAAATGTCAGTATGACTGACATACTGACATTCTATTTTAAGTTTTAATGGAATTATTCTCCGGGTGTTGCAGCTCCTGTTTCCTGGGCATTTTCGCCGGCTCCCGGATTGGTCGGGAAAGTCGGGATGGTTTGTTGCTGAACAGGCTGAGCTTCGATTTGTTCCTGGATAGCAGATTTTACTGCATTTTCTCCTCTGGGGATAAAAAAGGTGGCCAATACACACAGGATCATCATTCCTCCGGCTAACGTCCAGGTTGCTTTTTCAAGAAAATCGGTCGTTTTTCTTACTCCCATGATTTGGTTAGAAGAAGCAAATGAAGAAGCCAAGCCTCCGCCTTTGGAGTTTTGTACCAATACAATCAATATCAATAAAACGCAGATAATGAATATCAAAACAGAAATTGCCGTATACATAATTACTCTTTATTATTAATGTTCTCTTTTATTTTTTCGATTCGGTCTGCAAAGTAAACACTTTTTTCCGGATATTTCAAACTTAATTTTATATAAGTTGAGATTGCTTTTTCGTACAGATGTTGTTTGACATATATTTTTGCCAGTGTTTCGCTGAATAATTCCTCTTGGATATAAGGATTTTCTTTAGATAGATCCCTGTTATCCGTCGAGGCCGAAGTTATTTTGGGCATGATGGGTTCAGACTGAATAAAACGCTCGATGAGATCGTCTTTTTTCTTTCGGGATTTCCGGGATTCTTTCTCTGTTATGACGGTTTCTTCGGTATGAGGCTGGTCGGTCAGCCGGTATCCGCCACTGATGATTTCGGGAGTATCGAGAGAGACCGATGGTTTTTCTTCCTGTGCATCCGCTATTTCTTCGTCCAGATCGACATCGATAGAGAAATTATTTTCAGGACGGGGGGCTTCATCTACGATGCCCTGTATTCCGCTCAGATCGATGGGCTGGATGGGGGAGGCATACGGGGTGGCAGAATGGTTCGCTTCGGACCTATCCTCTTGGGTAGAGTTGGAATAATCGTCGATTATTCCCGGTACATCGTCCAGTCGGATAGGGTTGGAAATGATTTCTTTCTCATCGTTTTCCGGCCGTTTTCTTCCCTTTTGCCGGAGATTGAATTGTATGATGTCTTCTTCGCATCCGGTAGTTGTCTCTTCGGTAGTCTGACAGACCGGAATACCCTGGCTGTGAACGACGGTATGACCATGGATTTCGCGGATACGTTCGTCGACAATATGACTCAGCGAATTTTTAGGGATTGCCGTACCGGAACCCAAGGGTTCGAAACCGATCTGATTGTTCAGGTACCTGAAAAATTGCTTATGATCCGTAAGATGGACGGTCGAAGCTTTTAGTTCGCTGCGAAATCTGACACCTCCCAGAAGATATAAAGCTTTTAAATATAGAATACGAGCCGTCTGAAAATAAGGATAACGTTCTACGAGTGTATGTAATTCCCGTAGATCGTCATTGTTGATTTTTTCAGGATGACGTATAAATTCTATGATTTTTTCACTTTTCATTCTTCTGCCGATCGATTACCAGTTGACGAGTGCCTTATTATATATGTCGTCGATAATCTTATCCAGGATTTCTATAATCAAGCTCTCCTCTATGGAATCGAAATCAGCGTCGGTCGAGTAATCGGCATAGTTGGAAAACGTAGAAGAGAAATCGTATTTATCGTCTTTCGTATTCGTATACTTTACTTTGATTCCGATCGTCAGCCGGTTGGAGGCTGCGATTTCATCTTTTTGGATATCGATGGGCCGTTGGCTGTACTCGGTGATCTGGCCTTCGAAACGAATATCTCCGTTGTTATCGGTCAATTGACTCAAGCCTGTTTTGGAACGCATGTAATCTGTCAGTTTCTCGGTAAACAGCGAACTTAGATAAGGTACTACCAGAGGAGCCTTATTCGGGAAATAATCCACGGAAAAGGTCTTTACGTCAGGACTGATGGAAGCTCCTGTCGTGGAATATGTTACTTTATAAAGCTTACAAGAATTGCAACAAAGTACTGCGGCAAACAATAGAATTAAAAAATTGATTTTTCCCATAGATCATTCTCCTGATATTTGAATACAAATGTACATGAAATTTTTGTTATTGTAATCTTATCTTGGGGGAATATCCTGCATTCTGTATATTTAAAATTATTTGTTATATTTGTATGGATATGAAATTTTGATGTTATGAGATATTTAGATCCTAAAGCTGATTTGACTTTTAAAAAAGTTTTCGGTGAACATCCGGATTTAGTAATTAGTCTGCTGAATGCTTTGCTTCCTTTAGAGACGGATGAAGAGGTCATGGAGATCGAGTATCTTCCTGCCGAGTTGGTTCCTGAAAACCCATTGCGGAAGAATAGCATTGTCGATGTTCGCTGCAAGGATAAATGCGGGAGACAATACCTTGTCGAGATGCAAATGGTATGGTCTCCGGAGTTTCAACAACGAGTGCTGTTCAATGCATCGAAAGCGTATGTCCGACAAGTAAAGACCGGAGAAGAATATGAATTGCTTCAACCTGTGTATTCGCTTAATCTTGTAAATGAAGTCTTTGAGCCGGAATTGGAGGGATTCTATCATTATTATAAAATGGTTCATGTCGAACATTCCGAAAAAGTAATCGACGGTCTTCATTTGATTTTCGTTGAATTACCCAAATTCAATCCCCGTAATTATTCCGAAAAGAAAATGCAGGTGTTGTGGTTGCGTTACTTGACAGAAATCAATGAGCAAACCCGGGAAATTCCTGCTGAATTAATGGAAAATCCGGAGATAAAAAAAGCTGTTTCCGTTTTGGAAGAATCTGCTTTTACCGATGCCCAATTGTTAGGTTATGAAAAATTCTGGGATATTATTAGTGTCGAAAAAACGTTATACGGTAGCGGTTGGAGAAGAGGTGTGAAAGAAGGAAGGGAAGAAGGAATGAAAGCGGGAAAAGCAAAAGGTGAAGCAGAAATGCAGCGTAAAATTGCTTGTAATCTCAAAAGGGTAGGTTTGCCTCTGGATGTTATAATACAAACTACAGGGTTGACAGCAAAAGAAATCGATATACTGTGATGTGGTCGATTTTAGTGTAAGATTGTCGATAAATGAGGAGCTGAAAAGCCGGATACTTTTCGGGCTCCTCATGATTGACATACCGGTTACCGAATGTGCTGATCTATATATTCGATTATCTTTGCAGAGGAGGGGCGAGGAGCATCCAACGAAATTACTTTGCCGTCTTTGTCGAAAAACAGGAAACGCGGAATGCCGGTAATGTCGTAGTTTTTACTCAAACCGGACTCGAACGCATCCGGACAAATGAATTGTTTCCATTGCGGTTTGTCGGCTGCCAGCTTCTTGACCCATTTGGTTTTGTTTTCGTCCAAAGAGATACTGAGCAAAACAATCTTTTTATTTTTGGCATAATGGGCTGCCAGTTTTTCCATGTAGGGAATTTCCGCACAACACGGGCCGCACCACGTAGCCCATACGTCGATATACACGGCTTTCCCGCGGAAATCGGACAGACGGCACTTTTTTCCTTTTTCGTCCGTCATCTCGAAATCCAGAGCATCCGCTCCTTTTCTTAAATTTTTATAATGGGCATATACGGCTTCGGCAGAGACGTGAGCTTTTGTATTGGTGGAAATCTTTTTATAGACATCCAATACAGCTTCCATGTCTTCCGGAGCTTGTTTGAGATATCCGTCGATATAATCGTCTGCAAAGGCATCGATTACTTCCTGATTGGTAAATACCTGCTTTAGGCTAATGAGGTAATGTGTTCCTTTTTGCCCTTTCGGTGCGGGATGATGGCGCAGATAATGGCGCAGATATCGTTCTGCCATATCTATGTTATCCACGTCGTTTCGGTCGAAAGACTCTGCAAATTGTTCGAAGTCGGCATCGTTTCTCAGTTCTGACCAGGCAAAACGGAACAAATTTGCGGGAATACTACGGTCTATTTCTTCTGCCATTATCCGTTTGAAAGCCCTGCTCTTTACTTTCATCAGTTCCGACTTCACACTGTCTACATCTTCCTGGAATTTTTCCCGGTATTCGGCAAAAGATAGAGTGTCTATACGTGAGAAAGGCCATGGACTTTTGTAAAGCGACCAATCCTCATAGTCATTTGTAAATTGCGTACAATCTCCGTTATCCCCTTCATAAACGAATTGGGGTTTATAGATCATCATTCCCATAGAAGGTTCCTGTACGAAAGAAATCGTCAACCGGGCATTCATGCCGTTTTCTATAAAAAGATTTATACTGCATTTATATTCCTCGAAAACTAAAAAAACACCTTGCGGATTTTCAACAACAACCGAATAGTCGAACACACCGTTTTTGTCTACCGAAAGCGTATCTATCTTTTCGTTGTAGTACATCAGTACATTTCCGCCTGCAAAATCTTTAATCTTTCCCTGAATACGGGCAGGTTTCATCTCTTCTGCCTGCACTGTATTTACAGTGAGCAGAGCCACTAAATATATCGCTAAATGTTTCATATTCCTTGTTTTCCAATTATTTCATACTATTTTCTATCAAAGCGGCACAATCCGGCTCGGAAGGACGGCTAAAGGAATAAGCGATAAAACGTCCCTCCGGATCAATGAGCATAAAATGCGGTATCCCGTAAATGCGGTATTCTTTGTCGAGAAAAGCATTTGTTTTTCTGTCCACCACATATTGTGCCCAGGCCGGTTTTTCACGTTCGATAAATTGTTCCCATGTTTTCACATTGCTATCTACAGAGATGCTTACCAATGCAATACGTTTGTCTTTGGCAAAATGCTCGTATAATCTGGCCATGTAGGGAATCTCTTCCCGGCAAGGTGAGCACCAGGTGGCCCAAACGTCGATATACAGGTATTTGCCCCGCAGATCCGATAACCGGCATTTTTTCCCCGTCATGTCCGTCATTTCAAAATCGGGAGCTGGTTTGCCAGGCATCAGGTTGCCGAATGCCCGTACGTATTCCTTGTATTCGTCGTTTACTGCTTCTCGGAGCGAATCGTTCGAACATATCCGGTTGTATACCGCCATGACGTCGTCTAGGTTACCTGAGTAATGACGGAATAATCCGGTCACCGAGCGTGTAGCCTGCTTGTCAACGATCGTTCGGTCGGTTACTTTACGTTCCAAGGTTTCCAGATAGGCAATCTGGTAGTTTTCTTCCTTATCCGGCTCCAAGGTTAAATACCAGCCGATCACACTTTCTACGATACGTTCGTTCGCTTGCCGGGGATCGTTCAAATCAATAGATTTTACAAAAAACGCATAATCGGCGTTGGGTGTCCGGTCTTCATCCTGTAGCCAGTTGTAGTTCAGTAAATGTTCCTGTAACATTAGATGCTGTTTTACTGCTAACTTCTCACGGGTTACCTCATCTTTTACTTTATCCAACTTTTCCTGCAAGGCTTTCCGCATGGCCTCGATTTTATCCTCATAGGACCGGAAGGAAATACCTTTCACTTCCGGATCGTTCCAAAATCTCCGGTTCTTTGCTTCGCAATAAGCCCATAAATAGGCATTCTCTGCCGGCCGGTCGCCCGAAAACGTAACGTCGATTCGTTTGTCTTGTTGCAAAACAAGTTTCATTTCCACTTGGTCTCCTGCTCCAATATATACCGGCACCCATGGGGAATGGTCTTTGACAGAGATCTCATAAATGCTCCATACCCCGTTAGCTGGAGAGAATATAAAATTTCCGAGTGTGTCCACTACCAGCGTATCGCGGCGGTCGCTCTGCCCTTCTGCACATATCCGTACCACTTCACCGTGATAGTTGCCGATATGTCCTTTTAGGACGGTTTGTCCGGGGCGACACCCCGAACAAACAACCAACAACAAAATGATGAATAAATTTCTCATACGCTTACGGTTTAAATTCAAAATCGACGACTTTTCCGCACACTTTTTCAAAATAAGCTTCTTTTTCCAGACTACCGTCGGATTTCATTTGCAGATAGTAAATCGATCCGGAGTTCGTTGCGCCCGAACCGTCGCTGACACCGACATACAGGCGGGTGGGATTCTCCGCACGGTCGAATTCCATGTAATCGATCTGCTCACCGGTTGCAAAATCATCGAATTCGGCAATAACAGTCCCTCCGTTTATGCCGGCACATACAATTTTATTCCCGGTGGCATAATATAGGAAGTCGATATCGTAAGAAGAAATTGCAAAACAAGTGGCATCGTCAAAATCCGGTCGATCGATGATCACTTTCCGTTGGGGAACCACGCGGATATACTGTTCCGTATAATCTTCATTGTATCCGGTATTCTTATTGATTGCAATGACAAAGCGTTCTCCGTCGTCACCCTCCATCACTGCACGGGCATCTTCTCCGAAAGCTGCGCCGTAGATCATGGTCGCTTTCATATCCGTCGGATCGAAATCGCCGGAAGTGGGTTTATCTATGGGTGTCGGCATCGTTCCGTAAGATTCTACATACAGAAAGCGTTTCCCTTTTTGATCGTAAAAGAAAAAATCGTTCGATTCATACATAGAGAATGGAGCTGCTTCATAATCTCCCTTAATTTGTGGGTCGTATTTTTGAAAAGGATTATCTGCAAAAGCTAATCTTCGGCTATATATTTTCCCTCCTACTATCACAAATTCATTGTACCCCCAGTCACTTTTACATAAACATTGCATAATTTGATTTTCGGGAGTAATGTAAAAGAATTCGGAAAAATCCATCATGGCAGAAAAATCCGAAGGGTCCGCTACTTTCGAACCTTCCTGCGTTGCTATAATGACTGTAGCCATAATATCCTCTCCGGCTCCGGTATAATAAATACCGACAGGATGGGTTCCGGCCACTTTCCCGTTTATTGCTTCATAAGCATTTTCGGTTACCCGGTTCAGTGCGTTGATGAAAGTCACATTCGCATTACCGTTTACGCTGCTTAATGCCATGATGCCCTTGGAATAAGAGTTGATAACATTTAAATCGGTTTCCGTCGTGTAATATATTCCTGTTTCTCTGTCAGTCACTACATAACGAAGGTTGTATTCCCCCACGGCAATTTTTACCTCGATGTTCAGGTTCTTTTCAAATGAGAGGGTGTCTGGATTTGCACTATTGTTTATCCGCCAGGCATACCATACGTAATCATACCGGGTTGAATCGAAGTTCTCTGTACCTTTGATCTCTACCGGTATGGCCAGACGGTCGGATTGTTCTACAGTATATACCTTTTCAATACCACCGATCATCAAATCGTTCAAACGGGTATAGTTGTAATTTCCCTTATCTTCCGTGCAGGCACTCACAGCCCACGCTAGCAGGCATACTATTATTCCTTGTATCTTTTTCATGTGTTCTTGTGTTTTAATAATTCATCCACGGCTCTATTACATTGTTGTTTTCATCTACGATCGGATAATGATCGGTGAAGTATTTATCCATGTGTTTGCCATAGGCCTCCCATGTAGCCCATTCCTCGAGGAATTCTTCGGATGTCGCCGGGAAATCTTTCTTCAATTCCAGCATGATATGCTCGTGTTTCACTTTGGAATAAGTGCCGAAATAATATTCTAACCCGTACTCCTCCCAATAAACTGGTTTGGTGAAGAGTTTCGAAATGATCACTCTTGCCGAAGTACGTTTCGATAATCCCAATTGTAAATCGTCCGATGCCTCTAATTTTAATGCGATCTGGAAAGTACGTTCCTCCAATTCAGGATCGTTTCCATGAAGTACGATAGGAATCTCCATCCGATATGCTCCGGCTGGTAATGTATAGGAACTATGTAGCGCGTCATAATGTGTTCCCTCCTTGGCTGTTGTAAGCTGCTTATCGAGCGTTACCCGGACAGTTCGTTCGTAATCGGCTGCTGAGCCCATTAGATTCACTTGCAGTTTCACCGTATAGGTGTCTTCCGGTTTTCCGGCAAAAGAATAAACTACGCTGTCCACCGAATTACTCCATTGTGCACTCAACTGAAAATAGACCGCTCCGTTACTGTCGAAATCTTTCATTTCGTTTTCCTGGCAGGCTGCCGAAAGCAGTCCTAAAAATATTCCGATGTAAAATATCTTTTTCATGGTTGTGTCCGTTTTTATTTGATATTACCAAATTCATATTCATTGTCCGGCATCGGGAATATATAGGTCTCCCGATTCATGGTTTGCGCTGTGAATGGGATTGTCGTCAGGTTTTTTCTTTTATAGAAATAAAACAATTGGCCTTCGGCTATAAATTCTTTTTGATATTCTTTCTGTATTTCTGACGATAGATCGGCATCTGCCGGTAAAGGTTGATTGGCATATCCCCGGTGTAAACGCAGTTTTTCCAAATAGCCGATATCGCCGGATGCCTCAGCAGCAATCAGATACATTTCCGACAACTTCAGTAGAGGAATCCGGTTGCCCGTTTCATATTTGCATACATATTCCTTTTGTGAACCGGAAGGAATGGCAAATAATCTTTTACTGCGCATATCCAAATCTATATTTTCGAAGATATTACTTTTGCGTTGTTCGTTTATCACACAAGTATAAGTAGACAAATCCTTGAAAAACAATTCCGAACGTTTCTTTTTTAAATCATATACATATAACGAAGAGATATATTCCCGGGCTGCCATGGACTGCAGGTACGACCAATTACGACGCTCCGATGTGCTCTTATCTTCGCTAAGATGTTGATCCGTCAACAGTTCGAATCGTCCGGATTCAATCACTTCCCGGGCACATGTCAGAGCATTCGTCGGATCCTCCGCATAAAGGTACACCCGGGCTAGTAAAGCGGTAATACCATAATAATTCAAGCGGGATTGACGGTATAACCAGAAACCGTCATCTGTGATATAGTCATTCATTTCTAATTGTTCTTTTTCCGAATACTTTTCGAAGGCAGGACCGAGTGGATCGACCGGTTTCAAGAGTGCACGTGCATTATTCAGGTCTTTCAGAATATAATCCAATGTTTGAGTTACCGTCGATTGTGCCACAGGACTATGGGTTACTTCCTTTACATAAGGAATGGCAGGTTCGTTTTTTCCCATTTTAAATGAAGGTGCATAACCGCGTAATAGGTCGAAATGTAGAAATGCCCTTAGTGCCAAGGCTTCTCCTTCTACTAATTGACGCAGATCTTCATTCATTACACTGCCCTTTTCAGCGATATTTTTCAAAAGGTAGTTACAATTGGCAATAGCATTATAATTGGAATTCCACATCGTATCGATGATATCTTTCACTGCGTTGTCTTTATAATCATAGGACAAAGCTTTTGTGTAGCCGGAGTTGACCGAAGAATAAGTTTGTGCTATCATATCGATAAAGCCCATAGTGTTGTTGCCACCATAGGTCGTCGTTCTGCCCATCAGGGTATAAATGCCTGTCAGGGCTTCGCGGAATCCTGCTTCAGATTTGAACAGTTCTTCTTCTTTTACCTGTGATTTCGGCTGTACGTCCAACCAGTCGTTACATCCTACTGCTATCGACGACAGGAATAAAATCGAATATTTCAGTATTTTCTTTTTCATGTTTTTCATTTTTCAGGTTAAAATCTTGCTTGTAATCCGATGCTGAAATTCCGTGCAAACGGATAATCGATACCCCGTTCCTGCTTTACATTAGAGGCATGGAATACATCGTTCATGTAAAACATGGCTTTTAGCCGTTTGATGCCATAACGTTTCAATTTTGCCGTACCGAATTCATAAGAAAAATTCAAAGTAGCTAATTCGAGATAATTATAGTCTTCTACAAAACGAGAGGTGGGTTTCGTTCGGTAACCGATATTGATCCCCTGTGAATCCTCCGAGAAAGCGGCGAAGCGTACTTTATCCCCCGGTTTTTGCCAACGTTGTTCAAATGCCCGCTTGTCGGCGTTATAACGTGGATCGATGTCTTGCACCTTATCCACCAGAGTCTGATTATACATCTGACCACCGATGCGGTAACGGAATGTCATGTTCAGAGATAAGCCTTTCCAGGTAAAATTTGTTCCGAAAATACCTTCCAGATCAGGATCGGTGCATCCTCCGATGACATAATTATCGGAGGACCAATCTGATACGATCCTTCCGTTCCGATCTGTAAAAAGCTCGTTACCTGTAGCCGGATCGATACCCAGAGAATGATTTACCCAAATAGAATTCATGGAAGCACCTTCCACATAACGCACGCGTGGACGATTTATACTGGTCATGTTTTCCCATTCTGAAGTGGAAAAATCATTTTTATTTGCATCGGCTTCTTTGTCTTGTATTTCATTGTAGGCTTTCAATGCGTTCGATATTTTTAATAATTTGTTTTTATTGTGAATGGCAGAACCGTTTATGCTCCAGAAAATCTTTTTCGCCTGGTTACGGATCAAAGTGGCACGCAGGCTCAGTTCGTAGCCCCGGTTTTCCACTTCACCGAGGTTGTCCATATAGGACGAGAATCCGAGAGATGGCGCCAGGGTTACGCTTGTCAGTACATCTTTGGAAGTTTTGATGTAATAGTCGGCAGAAATATCGATTCTGCCTTTCCACAGAGTCATATCTACCCCGTAATTCTGTTGCCAGGTACGTTGCCATGCTAAATTCCGGTTACCCATTGTAATGACTGTGGCACCTATACCTAAATGATAGCGTTCACCAGTGAGGTATTCATAAGTGGTAATCGCTTGATAGGGATCATAATTTTGACTGCCTGTCAAACCATATGAACCGCGGATTTTGAATTGTTGCAACCAGTCTGCTCCTTCCATAAAATGTTCGTTGTGCAGATTCCAGCCCAAACCTGTCGACCAGAATGGGGCCCAACGTTTGTCTGCTCCGAACTGTGAAGAGGCATCTTCACGGAAAGAGAGATCGAACAAATAACGTTCGTCATAGCTATAGTTCAGGTTGCCAAGGAAACCTACCAGCCGGGAGGTGTATTCATTTCCTGCAGGCGAACCGTTCTTTTCGTATTGTGTGGCAAAACTGATGTAATCTAAACGTTCACTGGGAAAACCTTCTGTTGTCACAGAGAATTCCTTTGTACGACTTTGTTGGATATTCCATCCCAAATTGGAATTGATCACATGTTTTCGTGACTGCCAGAAATAACTTAACACAACGCTGGCATCGTAGTTGAACACATCCCCGCGCGAAGCAGAATAGCTTCCGCGTCGGTCGAAATCATCACCGGTATATTCTGCAAAGTCGGTATGTTTGGCTGGTTTGAAAATGTCTGCCGAGGTATTCTGTAAAGTGAAAGAGAAACTACCTTTCAATCGTAATCCCTCGATGATTTGCCAATCGATACCGAATAGGTTGGTCAGGTCGTTATACCGTGATTCGTCCCGCATATCTAATGTAGCATTGTATAAAGGACTGTAGATCGGCGTCTGGCTTTCTTTCATGTAAATGCGATCGTCCCGTTCTATTTCATAAAGGTAATTTCCCTGTTCATCCTTATATCTGACATAGGGATTCAATTTCGTATATTCGCTGAAACTGCCGTAGGGCGAATTAGTGGCTTTTACACGTGAATAGTTCAATTGGTTACGGAAAGTCAGGTTTTTATAAATATACTGTAATTCTAATCCCAGACCTAGCCGTTCTCTCCCAGACTCTTTCATCACACCCGGCGTGTTGTTGTAGTTGATTTCCATCGCGTAGCGGATGTAATCGTTACCGCCGTCCAGTCGTAAGGAGTGTTTGTGAGCTACTGTCAATTTATTCAACGGTTTATTCAACCAATAGGTGTTTACTCCTTGACGAACGTTTGCCAGGCGTTTGTTATAGGCATCTTCTAGTACGGAGCGGTCCGAATTTTTATCCCTGTTATAATAAGTTTTCTTTTCGATGTCGTACAATCCTGCCAAGGTTTCCAACTGTAACTTTTCCCATGAGTCGCAAAGGTTATAATCGCTTAAATCGGCCATATAGAATGTTGCATCCCCATTGTAACTCACCGCCATTTTTCCGCTGGCCGGAGCTACGGTTGTAATCACGACCACTCCGTTAGAAGCTCGTGAACCATAGATTGCTGTTGCTGCTGCATCTTTTAGCAAGGTAATCGTCGCCACCCGGTAAGGATCCATGTCGAATACTTTCTCCGCTGTAGTCTCGAATCCGTCTACGATAAATACCGGCATATTCGGGTTACCGCTGTATTCGTCACGCATGCCGCTGATGCTTCCCGCACCGCGGATCTGGAAATCGGGAATAGCATTCGGATTGGAACCTAATTGGTTGTTTTCGATTTTTACAAACGAAGGATCGATATTCTGGAGGGCACTCAAAATATTCTGATTTCCGGCTGTTTGTAATTCTTCGGCAGTAATTGTGCGGGCAGCTCCGGTAAAGCTGTTTTTGGCCTGGTTGAAATAGCCGGTGACTACCACTTCGTCCATTTCGGTAGCCTCTTCTTTGAGGATAACATGAATTTCCTTACGTTTGCCAACCGTTTCTTCGTGGCTTTCCATACCGATCATACTGAAAACCAGTACGTGCTGTCCTTCGGGAAGGTTCAGCATATACGCTCCTTCAGCATCGGTAGAGGTGCCTAATGACGTCCCTTTCAATCTTACCGTTACTCCGGGTAACGGGTTGTGGTAAATATCACGTACCGTACCATTTACCCGAACATTCGTTGATTGTTGCTGAGGTGCCTCCCGCCGCATGACGGTAATTACTTCGTCGTCGAAAACGAATCGTAGGGAAGTACCTTCGAACAGACGAACCAATACATCGGCAACGCTTTCTTGTTCGGCTTTAATGTTTATTCCTTCCATTTTTCCTAATTCCTCTACATTGTAGAGGAAGCGAATCCCTGTTTGCTGTTTGATTTGGCTGAACACTTCGTACAGACTTACATTATTCAGATTCAGGGAAACTTTCTGATTCTGTGCCCGGCCGTTCCCATAGCCAGCCAGTACAAAACACAACACAAAAACGCAACACAATTTCATCGTTTTCCAGATTTTCGGATGAATCTTGTCAAATAAATGACTTAACAGACATTTTTTTTTCATAGATTTGTAATGATTAAGTAAAACATCAGAGAAATACACCGCAATTGTATTTATCTGTTTATCGATCACACCGGAATGTCGTAATTATTCCGGTGTTTTTCATTTTTCTATAATAACGATAGTCCGGTTTTCTATCTTGAACCGTATCCGGGAAGTTTGTTCCAGATAGGCCAGTAATTCCCGGATGTCTGCATATCGTTTGATATCTCCGTAAAAGCGAAGTTCTTTCAATTCATTTTTTCCGAATATCACTTCCACATCATACCAACGTTCAACTTTTTGCATAATGCTTTCTAGCCGTTCGTTCACGAAAACCATATCGTTGTTTTTCCAGGCGATATAAGGGTAGATGTCTGTATCGTAAATTTGCATATCTCCGCTTTGGGGGTTTGCTATTCCCACCTGATTCGGTTTTAATTTTATTTCTTCTGCAGCTGTATTGGCCTGAAAACCGATGCTTCCTTTTACCAACACCGCTTCTATTCTATTCGAGTCGTAAGTGTTCAGGTTAAATTCCGTTCCATATACCTGTAAACGATAATCACCGGCCCGGACAATAAAAGGATGATCAGCGTCTTTGGCCACTTTGAAATAAGCTTCACCTTGTAATTTTACTTCCCTGACACCGGCTGCAAATTCGACTGGATATTCCAAGTCGGTTGCTGCGTTTAGCCATACCCGGGTTCCGTCACTTAGGGTTATTTGAAATTCTCCGCATCGGGGGACTTCGATTCGGTTGTAAATCAATGTCCGTTCATTATCTTGTGAGGAGCGGTGGTAGCGAATTTCTCCGGTAGAATCCCATTTTACGATACTGCCGTTTTGTTCTATTACCGCTGCTTTTTCTCTGGTTAAATCGATTTGTTGACCTGTCGATAAGACAAGGCGTGCTTTGGGTGAGCCGGGTAAGACTTCTGCCACATGCACTACCGATGGTTGCCGTTCGTGTTTCCATAGTAATCCGCCTGCAATCAGGATGGTCAGTATGACTAATGCAGCTGCATAACGCCAACGATAAAGGAAAGATTGAGGTTGTTTACGTTTTAATTGCTTGAATGCAGCCTGTTCGTTTATCATTTGCTCTTTCCGGCTCCATCCGATCCACAATACTGTCCGGCATGTTTGACGGTATATCTTCCGGTGTTGTTCCGATACGCTCAGCCATTCTTCTACCTCTTTTTGCTCTCTTTCCTCCAATTCATGATGAAAATAGGCGATTAACCGTTCTTCCGTTACCGATGCTGGAATTTCTTTTTTCATATTATTCGTATAGGGCTCTTTGATAATAATACCGGATAATCCCCAAAAAGTCTAACGAAAAGAAAAAATTATTTTTTAATTCGGAAAAAGAATAAAAAAATGGAAAGTCCTTCTGCTCCTAATTCCTTTTTCAGTTTGCGGACAGCATTACCTAACAAAGTTTTTACAGTGGATAAAGAAATATGATATTTTTCAGCTACTTCCCGGTATTTTAGGCCGTCTACAAATACGGCCAGCATAATTTCCTGTGAACGGGGTGGTAATTTTTCGATCTCACTCAGTATCCGGGTGATAATATGATCATGTTTTTCATTATATTCTTCAAAAGCTACATTTACTTCTTTCAAATCTAAAGTATGCCGGAGTATATCTTTTTTTTCCAGACGGTGATAACATCGATTACGTACCGACACAAGTAAAAAAGAGGATAAGGAAGAACTTTGTAAATCTTTCTTTTTCCTTTTTTCCCAAAGGGTAATAAATAACTCCTGTACAATGTCTTCCGCTAGTTGCATGTCTTGGACGAAAGTGTCGGCATATACGACGAGACGTTTGTAATAGACCCGGAACATCAACTCCATACCCCGCCAATCGCCGGCAGTCCATAGCCGGCAGATCTCCTCTTCCGGATGATTCGTGATTTTATCGGGCGTATGTGGAGTTATCATATGGCCGGTGATTGGAGTTTAGTTTTCCAGATTGTATTCTTTCAGTTTGCGGTATAGCGTCCGCTCCGATATGCCCAGATCTTTCGCTGCCAGTTTGCGTTTCCCATGGTTTTTTTCCAGAGCTTTTGTAATCAGTTCTTTTTCTTTTTCTTCGATAGAAAACGACTCCTCGATGACTGCTTCGGTATCCTGAATATGATCTTCCCGGTGGTTGAGGAGGGTTGGACTGGGGGAAGGAGTGAATTGTCCCGGTTCGTGATCGTAGAGATTCCTCAGTACCAGAGAAGTGGTTGGCTCGGTAGTCCCTGTTTCTTGCTGAGGTTCATTTTGCATCAGATCATAGACCAGGCGTTTCAGGTCGTTCATATCCTTTTTCATGTCGAAAAGGATTTTATACAGGATTTCTCTTTCAGAGGCGAAACTGGCTTCTCCTTTGTCGTGGCCGGTGGTCAGGGTCGGTAACATCGGATCGTGTTCCGGTATATATTTACGTAAGGTGGTTTCATCTACCATACGTTCTCGTTCGATGATGGAGATTTGTTCCGTTACGTTTTTCAGTTGCCGGATATTTCCCGGCCAACGGAAGTCCTGAAGGATTTTAACGGCTTCTTCCGTTAACCGGACTGCCGGCATCCGGTATTTTTCGGCAAAATCGGCGGCAAATTTCCTGAATAACAAAGGAATATCTTCTTTACGTTCGCGTAAAGGAGGGATCGTGATCGGAATAGCATTCAGACGATAATACAGGTCCTCCCGGAATTTTCCGTTTTTTACCGCTTGCGGGATATCGAGGTTGGTGGCTGCGATAACCCGGACGTTGGTTTTCTGTACTTTCGAGGAGCCTACCCGGATAAATTCTCCCGTTTCCAATACCCTTAATAGACGGGCTTGGGTCGGTAAAGGCAGTTCTCCTACTTCATCCAAAAAAATGGTTCCGCCGTCCGTTACTTCGAAATATCCTTTCCGGTCGGATACGGCTCCGGTAAAAGCCCCTTTCTCATGACCGAAAAGCTCGGAGTCGATCGTTCCTTCAGGAATCGCACCGCAGTTTACCGCTATATACTGAGCGTGTTTGCGGGTACTGTAGGCATGGATGATACGGGGAAAAATCTCTTTCCCGACTCCGCTCTCTCCGGTTATCAATACGGACAAATCTGTCGGGGCTACTTGGGTAGCAATATCGATGGCCCGATTTAAACCCGGATTGTTTCCGATGATTTCAAATCGTTGTTTGATCGCTTGTATATCTTCCATATTCAGCTATCTTGTTCATATTTTCTTCCGGACCTGTAAAAGTTACAGGTACTCTGACAAAATTACATTAAAAAGCCCGAATCAGGAAACATTTATTCATTTTTACTCTTTCAAATAAATCGATTATTTTAATTTCTCTTTTGATTTTTTCTAACCGGCCGCATCAGTCGCCTATCGTTTTTGGGAGACTGGGTTTTGTAAAAAAAAGAGACAACAACTCTTAATAAAATGTTAGAGGACTATCGTGAATATCACAAATATAGGTTAAGATGGAAGAAATTAGACCTTAATTGAATCCCATTTTGTAAATTGCATCATCATTTACCAAAACTATTTAAATC
Organism: Odoribacter sp.; assembly: GCF_985060555.1. Lineage (NCBI taxonomy): Bacteria > Pseudomonadati > Bacteroidota > Bacteroidia > Bacteroidales > Odoribacteraceae > Odoribacter > Odoribacter sp. Next base: position 115,572 of record NZ_CFKYFN010000036.1, read on the forward strand.
ATATTATGAAAAAATTAATTCCTTTGATGATGTGTTTGGTGCTAAGCGTAATGGCTTTTGCGCAAACGGGAGTGGATTTCCAGCATCTGACATTTGATGAAGCATTAGCTAAAGCTAAAGCAGAAAAGAAACTGGTTTTCGTTGATTGTTACACAACTTGGTGTGGTCCATGTAAGATGATGACAACAAAGATTTTCCCGATGAAAGAAGCCGGAGAATTTTTTAATCCTCGTTTTGTCTGTGTGAAATTCGATATGGAACAGGGAGAAGGGAAAGAACTGAAAAATAAATTAGGTGTGCGGGCTTATCCTTCTTTCTTTATTATCCGTCCGGACGGAACAGTACAACATGCTGTCGTCGGTGGAGGTGAACTGGAACCTTTTATCGAAAGAGTAAAGAAAGGGTTGAATGAAAAGACTTCCTTGCTGTATCTGAATCAACAGTACGAAAAAGGAAAAATGAATAAAAAGCAATTATTGGCTTATAAGGTCGCTTTAGATGATGCTTACGATCAGAAAAAAGCAGAGCAGGTAAAAAAAGAATTACTGTCTCAGATCACCGAGAAAGATAAATTGAAAAAAGAATACTGGCCCTTGTTTGAGGACGGTACTTGTACGGTTGGAACTCCCGATTTTAATTTGATTTTGGCCAATATTCCGACCTTCGAAAAAAATATAGGGAAAGAAAAATTGGATGAATTTTTATTCTCTGCTTATAGCCGGGCTTTATTTCCACACCTTAATAGAAATAAAGAAAGACAAACCGTATCTTTGGATGAACTGAAACAACAGATCGGTAAATTGGATTTTCAGAAAAAGAACGATTTGTTGTCTTTATGTGATATTGCCGGCTTGGTGGCTCAGGGAGATGTGAATCAGTTGGTATCTAAAGTGGAAGAAAAGGCTGCTACATTGACCGGAAACGATTTATCGTCTATGCTGATGGCCTTCGGAGCTATGCAGGATAAAGCGACTAAGGCAGATTATAACCGTATGGTTGCTGCCGCTGAAAAAATGATGGCTAACCCGGCTAATAGCGAAATGAAAAATTACCTGGAGTATTATGTGGAATCCTGGAAGAATTTAGCTCATGTAGGGGTTAATTTCCAGGACCTGACTTTTGAACAGGCAGTAGAAAAGGCTGCTAAGATGCGTAAACAGATTTTTGTCGACTGTTATACTTCCTGGTGTGGGCCTTGTAAATATATGAGTAACACTGTTTTCCCACAGGAGAAAATGGGAGATTATATGAATCCGAAATTCATTTGTGTTAAATATGATATGGAAAAAGGAGAAGGACCTGAATTAGCTAAAAAATTCGGTGTTCGCGCTTATCCTACTTTTGTCATTCTGAATACGGATGGAACCGTGCGTCATAAATTTGTCGGCGGTGGTGAACCGGACCGGTTTATCGAACGGGTAAAGGATGCTTTCGACGATAATAAAGCAACCGGTGTACTGGAAGCAAAATATGCAGAAGGAGTCCGGGATAAGGAATTCCTGGTTAAATATGTGGAAAGTTTGATTTCTATGTATTCTCCGGATGCTTCGAAAGTAGCTGCAGAATTATATGGACAACTCACCGATGAAGAGAAAGTATCGTCTGATTATTGGTTTATTTTCAATAATCCTGATTTAGCTCCGGCAGGCTCTGAAGCTTATGAATATTTGTTGGCCAACCGGGAGAAGTTTGCACAAAATAATACGGAAGAAGCTGTCGATAAACGACTGTCCAGCGGGTATCAACGTAAATTGATGATGATTTTCTACGGACGGGATAAATCGACAACAGCTGCCGACCTGGATCAGATGAAGAAAGAGATTGTCGGTCTGAAATTGAAAAATGAAAAATCATTGGTAGGGCAGATCAATATCGCTAAAGCACTCTTAGCCAATAATCCGAATCAGCTGCTTACAGTCTGTGAAAAAGAAGTGAATAACCTTTCTCCGGAAGAATTCCCATTCTCGATAATTGCCGGAGCAAAAGAAAAAGCTACTCCTCTGCAGATCAACCGTTGGAAAAAGATCGGTCAGAAACTGGTAGCCAAATGTGAGGATAAAGACATGGCAAAGCAAATGGAACAATATATCGAATCTATGTTTGCTAAAAAGTAGGTAAATAGTTCTGTCCGAAATAGAAGCGAAGCTGTGTGAATCGAGCATTCACACAGCTTTTCTTTTGAATTTTTAGAATTAACTATGAACTCCTTGCTTTCTAATCCTCTAAAAAGCATTATTTTTGTTTTTCATTGGCAGCTTAGGATGAAAACAAAAAGAGGAAATATTCATAGAACAAATAAAGCATAAAAAAGTCGAGGAAAAATATGCTGCTTACAGACAGTTGCATCCTGAGAAGCCGGAACTGGACGATTATGATGTCATGGAAGAAGAGATCTATCGATGGCTTTTCAAGACGATAGACGAGTTACCACCCCGTTGTAAAAAAATATTTTTACTGCATTTGGATGGAAAGAAACAAAGGGACGGGGGTAATGTTTCATTTTGGGGATTCAAAATAAAAAAAAATCAATTTTACTTCACCCATTTTTACTCCTTTCCTGTGTTTATTATGAGTAGTTTATTACCAAATAAACGTTCGTTTAATTTAGTTGAAAGTCTATAAAGTTCATAATGTTTATAAATTTATTAGACCCCGCAGGCTCCTGGTTAATCGACAATGAAGCAGTATACCCAAAGAATAGGATATATTGCATTGATTGTCAGTAATTTTATTCTCGTTTTCTTTTCTCATTTTTCTTTATTTAACGGAAGTGTAGTTTCCAATAATTGTCTATTATCCATTATCATCTGTCCGTTATTCTTTCTGCGGAAACCCACAAAAAGAATCGAACCTTTATGTTGTTGTTAGATTCTCAAGAGCTGGAATACCTATTGGAACACCTTGGACATCCTGAAACTTTGAAAGAGAAAAAATTTCAGGAATGGTTGCTGGATAATGATCACCGACTGCTGTTTGAAAGAGTGAGAGACTATCGGGAAGCTTACCTCAGAGTGGATAAAGGGGAGATGATTGACTTGGCAAAAGAGTGGGAACAGTTTGAAGTAAATGTCCAAAAGAAAAGCAGATGGGGAATGAGGAGAATATGTGTCGTTGCTGCCAGTGTCCTTATATTCCTCCTGATCGGTACGCTTTGGCAGCCGACAGAAATAGAAACGGTGAAGGTGGTCCGGGAGGCGGAATTAATCGGTAAAAAAAGTGCGGAATTGATTTTAGCTAATGGACAGCGTATCGATTTGGAAAAACAAATTGTCGAGCTACGGGAAGAAAATGGCATACACATCAGCAACTCTACTCAAAGTTATTTGGCTTATCGGCAGGATACACTTACTTATACCGTCGATTCCTACGAAGAGTTGGTTTACAATACGGTGAAAATCCCTGCCGGTGCCGACTATAAAATATATTTAGCCGATGGTTCCGAAGTTTGGTTGAATTGTGGTTCCGAATTGCGTTATCCGGTAAAATTTGTGGGGAACGAGCGGCGGGTATATTTGCGCGGAGAAGCATTTTTCGAAGTGAAAAAAGCGACGGAATGGCCCTTTATCGTAGAAACGGAACACATGCACATACAAGTGACCGGAACCCGTTTTAATGTGAAATCCTATCCCGAGGAAGAAATTGTGCATACAACTTTGCTGGAAGGAGCGGTGACGGTTACCGGACCGGAAAACAAGATACGTGCTTTCCGGCTTTTACCTTCCCAGCAGTTTTCTTTAGATAAACTCACCGGGCAAATCGAGGTGAAAGAAGTAGATACCCGTTTATATACCGATTGGACGGAAGGAATGTTTGTTTTTAGAAAACAACGCCTGGAAGAAGTAATGAATACGCTTGCCCGTTGGTACGATATCGAAGTGTTTTATAGCGGCGCAGATGTGAGGAATTTACGTCTGTCCGCTAATCTGGGGCGTTACGATCATATCGATACCATACTCGAACTAATCCGGGCCATGGACAAAGTGGTTGTGGACAGGAAAGGCAATGTAATCACATTCAGTTGGAAATAAAAAATAAGGACCGGAATCGGCGTCAAAAATTTCCGGCCCTTCTTTAGTTAATAACATAGTTAAACTTAACCAATTACAAAAGTATGAAGAAAAACCGAAACGGCAGTTTCTCTTATTCGGGAAAATTGTCTAAAGTTCTGCTACGGATGAAGCTTACATTCGTACTTCTTTTATGTGTTATGTCCCAGGTGTTCGCTTTAGCGAGTGCACAAACAGTCAGTTTGAAAAAACAAAATGCTTCTCTGGAAGAAATTCTTTGGGAATTGAAAGAGAAGACACAGCTGGTGTTTATGTATAGCGATGAGGATATTGCTTCGGTGAAAGGAATCGATATCGACATGAAAAATACGCAGGTAGATGCGATATTGAACAAATGCCTGGAAGGTACCGATTTGAAATACGTCCGGGAGAATAATGCGATCGTGATTCGTCGTAGCCGCCAGTCGGAAAATGTCCCGCAGGTACGGATGAGGAAGATTTCCGGTAAAGTGACCGATACGAATGGAGATCCTCTGCCGGGCGTGACTATTTTGGTCGACGGTACCACCATCGGTGTGGCTACCGATAATGAAGGGAAATATTCCCTGGAATGCCCCGAGGCGCCTGATCTGGCACTAAATTTTACATTTATGGGAATGAAATCACAGAAAGTGACTGTGGGGCCTAAAAATGTAATCGATGTAACCTTGGAAGAAGAGATGAACCGTTTGGAAGAAGCGGTTGCGGTGGGGTATGGAACGACAAAGGTAAAGGATATGACGGGTGCGGTTACCCGTTTGGGAAGTAAGGATATGGAAACGGCTCCGATGGGGGCGACGATACAGTCTATGCTTCAGGGAAAAGCACCGGGAGTAAATGTGATGATCAGTTCGGCTTCCCCGACTTCACCGGTGTCTGTTATTATCCGGGGATCTTCTTCTCTGTCGGGTGATTCACAGCCATTGTGGGTGATAGACGGGGTTCCCGAGTATAATGCCAGCACTTCCGGAGATGTATCCAATACGTTGTATAATTTGAATTTGACCGATGTAGAAAGTGTCGATATCTTGAAAGATGCTTCTGCTACGGCTATTTATGGTTCGCGGGCTGCCAACGGTGTTGTACTGGTGACCACCAAGCGGGGAAAAGCCGGCATGAAACCCCAATTGGAGTTTTCTGCCCGTTATGGAATACAGACTTTGAATGCCAATGATTTTCGGGTATTGACCGCAGATGAGTATATCCGGGTGTCGAAAGCTGCTTGTGCGATGAGTTTGTTTACGAGAGGTTCACTGGACTATTTCACCAAAAAATATGTGGACGAAACTTATTTTAATTCTCACATTAATCATAGCCAGTTTGATTTAAATTCCCTGACCGATGAGTTCTATCTGAAAGATGCTTATGGAAATGGAGATACCGATTGGTGGGATCTGATGACCCGGAATGCTGCTACCCAGGATTACAGTATAGGAATACGTGGAGGTTCCAAAGAATCTTCTTATAGTGCTTCTATCTATTACAAAGACCAGAAAGGTATCGTCAAAGGTGGTAATTCTAAAATGTTGGGGGGTAGTTTTAATTTTGATGCTGCAGTTCGGGATATTGTTCGGTTTAAATTGGATTTGAGAGCTACAGCCCGTACGGCTAATGATAAAGACAATATGATCGGTGAAATTCTCGATATGCGGCCGGATGTGCCTGCTTATAATGAAGACGGAACAATCAATATGATCGATTACTATACGAAAAACCCGTTATTATCACTGATGGATACCGATGAAGCCAAAGGACGGAATTTTTCCGGAACATTAGGATTGGAATGGGATATTATCAAAGGATTGACTTTCCGTACTTCCGGTACGGTTCAATATAATGTGAATAAATACAACACTTATACCATTGCCTGGTATGATGGAGCAGAAAGTTCTGCCAGTGTCAGTAAAAATGAAAGCTATACTTACATGTGGGACAATACGTTGAATTATGTGAATACCTGGAAGAAGCATAGTTTGGTGGGATTGGCCGGCTTTTCTATCGAGAAGTATGAATCAGATGGGTTGGGAGCTTCCGGTAGCGGTTTCCCCGATGACCAGGTTTTGACTAATTTAAACAGTGCTGCTAAAAAGAATAGTATTTCCAGTAGTTACAGTTCTAATACTTTGGCTTCTTTCTTATCACGTTTGGAATATAAATTCAACAATCGCTATCTACTGACCCTGAATTTCCGGGCAGACGGTTCTTCTCAGTTCGGCCCGGATAAACGTTGGGGATATTTCCCTTCCGGTGCGGTTGCCTGGATCATTACCGAAGAAAATTTTATGAAAGATTATTCCAATATCGTTTCTTATCTGAAATTACGGGGATCTGTCGGAAAAACCGGATCACAGAATCTGGGAGCCTATGATTGGCGGACATTAATGGGATCGGCAACCTATAACGGCGCTGCCGGCATCGTACCCTCTTCTTTAGGAAATGATATTCTGCAATGGGAAGAACAGATACAGAAAGAAGTCGGTTTGGATTATGGTTTCTGGGACGACCGGATACGGGGTACTTTGGGATATTATCAGAAAAAAGTAGATAACTTATTGTATAGCGATCCTGTGCCGACTTCCTCTTCTTTCTCTAGTGTTTATCAAAATATCGGTTCATTGAAAAACCGGGGAATCGAGTTCGATGTCCGGGTAGATATTATCAAAAATGCACCAAAAGACCTGACCTGGAATGTCGATTTTAACATTGCCCGTAATCGGACAACCCTGGAAAAGTTAAACAGTTCAGACGGTTATTTCGGTGGCGGAGCTTATGATTATTTTAAAATAGAAGAAGGAGGTGAAACCGGGAGATTCTACGGCTATAAAGATGCCGGTCGTTTATTTATGACTAATGAAGAACTGGTCGGTTTGAAGACCATCGATCCGAAAACCGGAACCCTGAAATATTATCGGGACGATTATAATTATGAACGTCAGGGAGATGTGTATATTATGGATCTGGATGGGGACGGACAAATCACGGCAGACGGGGATCGTACCGTGATCGGAAATGCTAATCCGGATTTCTTCGGAGGATTCGGTAGTACGTTGTATTGGAAAGGATTGATGTTGAATGCTGTATTTTCTTATTCTGTCGGAGGGGATCGTTTTTGGGACGAAGAAAAAAATAGTTCAGGAGATATGAATGTATATAATACTTCTAACCGGATATTGGATTCCTGGACGGTGAATCCCGGGGTAAATGCATCTTATCCACGGGCGATGTATTATGGTTGGGGGAGTAACAGTATTATTACCGACCGATATATTCACGATGCTTCCTATCTGCGGATGACCGCATTGAATTTATCTTATCGTTTACCGAAACACCTCTATAAAAATAGTATTTTGAATGCAGTGGAATTCACTTTCCAGGCCACAAACCTGTTTACCTGGACGAAATATCCGGGTATGGACCCACAGGGGAATTTTAGTACTACTTATAGTGCTTTTTATAACATGGGAATCGACTATAGTACCTATCCTTCTGCCCGTACCTATAATTTTGGAATCAAATTAACATTAAAATAAGCTGAATATGAGAACTTATTCGATATACCTAATCTTATTTTTGGCCGGAATATTGGCTTCCTGCGAAGATTTTCTGGATCAAAGTCCGAAATACAATCTGACCCTGGAAAATGCAGTGACGGATTATAACGGAGCGAAGAATATTATCAACGGTATGTATTCTGTTATTGCGAAATCGTCTAATTTCGGTGGAGAACTGGCTGGAAGGTGGGCTTCGCAGGCTGGAGTATGGAATTATAATAATCCGAATTACAATATGACCTATAAAGAAGGCAGCAATGATTTCGGGGCGATTTGGCAATCTTGGTATGGGTTGGTAAATTCAGCGAATGCTGCAGTTATCGCTTTGACTAATCTGGATGTAAAGTTATATCCTTCGCCCGAAACAAAAGAGGCTTTGATCGCCGAGGCCAGATGTATGCGGGCCTGGGCTTATGCTAATTTATTCTGGATGTTCGGACACTGGTGGGAAGCCGACGACTGTGCTTATGGTATTTTATACCGCGATCAGATGTCCAATCTGAGTAATTTGCAGGTTCCCCGAATCACTGTCGGAGAATCTTATCAGAAAATTTTTGAAGATTTGGAACCGGGGTTGAAGTATTTACCCGATTTTACTACTCCCCGCTATTTATCGAAACAATTGGCACAGGTATTGAAAGCGAAGTTGTTATTGAACCGGGGAGTGATGCGCGGTGATGTACAGGACTTGAAAGATGCGCTGGATTTGGTGCTTACTGTGAAGAAAGATGCTCCGGGTAGCTGGAAAATGGAAGCCGATCTGGCTGAAATGTACGAGAAAGGTTGGGAATCCGGGGAAGTATTGTGGACCCGTTATATGGGGGATATTACCAATTGTGCCTGGAGTGAGTTTACCTATTCTTATGCTATAGGATATAACAATACCTATTACGATATCTTCGACGGTTGGATCAAGGAAGATCCCCGCTATACGGTGGTCATGGACTCGGTTCGGGCTCCGGAAACCTGGGATACAAAAAATGTTTGGGCATTGAAGAAACTGTATCACGGAGGACGGAACGATACTCCCGATGCTCCTTATACGGCTTATTATTTTCGTTATGCCGAACTTTATCTGATGGAAGCCGAATTGAAAGCCCGGCTGGACGATTATTCCGTTGCCGATGCTTTGGCTCCGCTGAATGAAATGCGTTCCAAACGAACCAATCCGGTATTGCCTGCTTTGTCGGCTTCTTCTAAAAAAGAATTGTTACGGACGATTTTCCGGGAGATCTGTGTGGAACAATTCCTTGAAAACGGGAGCGAATACTTTGCATCTTTACGTTTTATCAATGATACCGATGCCAGTCCGGCTCAGAATAAATCCTGGATTTATACGTTGAAACAAGATGTTGATTTTTCGGCAGATAAATATTGCTGGCCGATTCCCGAAGCCGAACGATTGAAGAATAAACTGGTGGATCAGAATCCGGGATTAGGGAAATAGAAGTTGAGTTATTTCTGTGTTAAAATTTGAAATTATGAGAAAATTTTTAGCTGTAATCATGATATGGGCAGGTTTGAGTGCCTGTTCCGACGATAAAGATGTTTTGGTAAGCATCCCGAATGATGTGACGATGAATGAATTGGAACTGGGACGTTTTACGCATCGGATTCCGGATGGCGGTTTTACTTCGAAAGCTGCTCATACAAATGGAGTGAAATTTAATACCGTCAAGAATTCGGATGGCACGTATAGCGGTTTTGCCTATTCGAACCGTAACAACCGTTCTTTCACCTGGACGGCTACTCAGGAAGCTTTGGATTCCAATATCTATAGTGTATATACCCGTTTCCCGAATGCCAATGAAATTTATGCCGTCGCTTGTGTAAAAGACGACGATGCTTATTTTACCTTGGAAAAACCTGCGGTTGTAGAACATATACTGGTAGCTAACACTACTTATGCCTATCTGGCAATGGTGTATGGGGATCAATACGGTACGCCGGAAGCTCCTGTAGCCAATCCGAATATCCCCGGGAGTGCCGACAAAAAAGGAGTATGGTATTCTAATGTCCCCGGAGGGGTAAAGAAATTAGTCGATGAGGACAAGGATTATTTTAAATTGATTATCAAAGGATTTAAAGATAACACACCAACCGGAACGGTAAACTTTTATTTGTGTACACGTAAAGGTGATCCTGAAAATCCGGATTGGAGCAGGGTGGTTAACGATTGGTATCCCGTAGATTTGTCTGCTTTGGGTGTTGTCGATAAAATAGTTTTCGATCTCGAATCTACCGATATAGAAGCAGGTACCGGCCGTATGCGGACTCCGGCCTATTTCTGTCTGGATGGAATCCGGATTCAGGAATAACCTTTTTTCAGTTATCTATTCTGTCTGGAAAAATGATCTCTAGGCAGAATAGATGATTGGACTTCTCCGTATTCGAATGACTTATTGGATATATTTATGGATATTCCGGAAAAATTCAGCGTAGTAAAAAGTTTTATAAATTTCAAAGACAAGATAATATACATCTTTGGATTCAAAGTAAAAATAAAGCGATTATAAATAATGGCAGTTATATGCTGAAATAGTGGATGGTATATGGGAACTTTGTACTTAGATTGTTATTTAATAATTTTTTGTAATACTAATTTTTTTCAATTTTTCTTCACCCATTTTTAGGCTTTTCCTGTATTTGTCCATTATCATCTGTCCGTTATTCTTTTTGTGAAAATCCGCAAAAAGAATCGGGCGAATTATATATACTTCGATCTACCCTTCCAATTGGATCAATATGGAAGAAAAACAACTGAAAGAGTAGATTGCCTGGTATATTCTTTTGCGATTGTGGATCTGATGAGCAAGGAGGTGACCGTCCACCGGAATGTGATGGGAAAATGTGTCGTGGCTAAAGGATACGATTCTGTGATTTTTTATATCGGGGAACCTTCTAGAATAAATACTTTGTTAATATCCTTAAAAAAATTATATTTGCACGTAAATCAATATTTCGGCAAAGATAATATGTTAGGATATATAAGTGAACGTGAGTTTAAGCTACAGTTTGAAGATTCGTTTAAGCGGTTTTTCAAGCCATTGTGTTTTCATGCGATGAGCTTTGTGAAGGATGCGGATATTGCCAAAGATATTGTACATGATGTTTTTCTGACAACATGGGCGCAACGTAGAAAAATAGATTTTACTCAACCGATGTTGCCTTACTATTTGAGTCTTACCCGCAACCGTTCACTGAACTACCTGGATCATTTGAAAGTAAGGGCCCGGCACGAAGAGAATGAATCGTATAAAAATCTGCTCTATGCCGAGACTGATTATTCCGAACATGAAGAATTGATCCGGCAAATTATGAACCGGATCAATCAGCTCCCGGATCGTTGTGGAGAAGTGATGCGGCTGTGTTTTATCGAATGTAAAAAATATAAAGAAATTGCTGAAATACTGGGAGTTTCCGTGAATACTGTCAAGACTCATATTTCGTTGGGACTCAAAATTCTTAGAAAAGAGTTTCCTGCTTCTCTATTATTTGCATTCTTTTCGCTCAGGCGCCTGAGATAAAAAAACGAAACAAAGGGACGGGGGTAATGTTTCATTTTCCTTTTCTACGTTCTCGTCGGTGAGCATCCTTTTTATCCATTATTACTATTGTCACTAAGTAATGGGGGCTGGACTGATTTTAGTTTAGAGGAGAGTTGTTTTTTATTTTTTTCTTTATATTTGTCACACAATCGGAGGAGAAGTATGCGTGATAATGAACGATTTATAATAGACCTGAATAAAAAAAGAGAAACTGCCTGGCAGCAATTGTACGAGGAGTTTTATCCGGCATTGTGTACTTATGTGGCCAAGCTGACCCATGAAAATGTCGGAGTGGAGGATATTGTTCAGGAGTGTATGATCGGGTTATGGGATTCTTCCTTGCAATTTCCGAATGTCAAATCTTTGGCTGGCTGGCTTTACAAAGCAGTATACAACAGGGCTTTGAATATGATTCGTGATCGGGACAATGCCCGTCGGCTATTGGGAAATTATACTTCCGAGATTTCCTATACCGAAGAAATGGCTATCGATTTGGCCATTGAAGAAAGTGTGATCGCAAAATTCCGTTCGGTCCTTTCCGAATTGTCCGATCAACAGAGACAAGTTATGAATTTAAGCCTCGAGGGCTTGAAAGTTCGGGAGATCGCACAGCTATTGGAAGTTTCCGAAAATACAGTGAAAATGCAGAAAAAGCGGGCTTATGCCTATCTCCGTGAACGCATGGGAATGGTATGGGGGATTTTGTTGTACTCTTTCTTTTCAGATTTTTTTAAATATTAGTTATTTTCTGTTACCCGTTTTTTGATTTCATGTGTTTGTATAATAAAAAGGGTATGAATACATGGAATGATATATATGATTTTTCTGAAAAGGTTCTAAGCTATATTTTACGGAAGAAAGAAGAAGAGTACATTCAGCCGGATCAGGATAGTCCGGTTGAAAAGATGGCAGATAAGTTAGGAAACTCAGAAACTTTGGCAGAACGATTACAGCAACAATATCGTTATGATCCTATTCGGGCTTACCGGAAATTAAAGAACTATAGACGGAGAAGGCGTATTCGCCGTTATAGTGTGGCGGCTGGAATTTTATTGGTTTTAGGACTAGGATGGGGATGGTTTCACCAGAATAGTCCTGGCGATCCCCTTTTACTGACTCAAACTATTCAACCCGGTGGTAAAAAAGCAGTATTAACCCTGGCTGACGGTTCCGTTTGGCATATCGGAGATTCGGCAATGCTTATACCTACTGCACAAAATCATATCCGTATCGATTCCAGTGGTATGCTTTTACAGGCAGGGAAAGAGGGGAAAACGGAAAATACCGAAACCTACCATCTGTTGTCTATTCCCCGGGGAGGAGAATTTACAATGACACTGGCAGACGGAACGCGAGTGTGGCTGAATTCCGAATCAGAACTTCATTTTCCGTTGCAATTCGGTGGTGAGCAACGGATAGTTCAATTGACAGGGGAAGCTTATTTCGAGGTTGCAAAAGATGCTGCACATCCTTTTGTTGTAGAAGTGTGTGATTCTAAAATCCAGGTATTGGGGACCGGTTTTAATGTACGTTCTTATTCGGAAGAAGGGCAAATAGTGACGACATTGGTCGAGGGAGCGGTGTGTTTCGAATCTATAGAGGATAGGGTTATTTTGAAGCCCGGCGAACAGAGTATTTTGGATAAAGAGGGGCAACTTCAGAAACGTGTAGTTGAGGTTTATCCTTTTGTAGCCTGGAAAGAGGGGCGTTTTATTTTCCGTAAGCAGCGGTTGGAAGATATCATGGTCATGGTGAGCCGGTGGTATAATGTCGAGGTTTATTTCGAAGACGACGAATCTAAAGAGATTACCTTTTCAGGGGGTATGATGCGTTATGAAGGTTTCGAGGCATTGATGAAAATGATCGAAACGGTCGGGAGCATAAATTGCACCATAAAAGACAATACAGTTTTTATAGCTAAAAGAAAATAAAGAAAGACGGAATATTGGCACTATTCCGCCTTTCAACCGGCTAAGCCGGAAATGTTTCATTATAATTTACAAATTTATGAAAAAAAATGGAATCCGATGTCTTCTTTTTCAAAGAAGATGGTTAAAAACGTATTTAATGATGAAGTTTTTAATCTTGTTTTTGTGTATTTCTTCTTTTCAGTTGTCTGCGAATGTGTATAGTCAGATCGCAAAGGTTTCTTTGGAGGTAAAGAATGCTTCATTGGAGCAGGTGATTCAGTTATTAGAGAAAGAATCGGGCTATATTTTTCTGTATGAGGATGCCCAAATCGAACAGGTACAGGATTTGGAACTGAACTTTAAAGATGAGGACCTGAAAGTGGTGTTGGACGAATGTTTGCAGAATTCCGGTCTGACTTATAAACTAATGAATCATACCATTGTGATTTCGCGTAAAAATATCAATGATCAGGTACGCATGACTCCCACAAAACTTTTGCTTCAAGGGATTGTGAAAGACGCAGATGGCCATGTATTGCCAGGTGTTGCCGTGGTATTGAAAGAAACGACGCTGGGTGTCGCTACGGATGTAGAAGGTCGGTTTACCATTGAATTACCTAAGGCCGACAGTATCGTTTTGGTATTTTCGTTTGTCGGTATGCAAACCAAAGAAGTAAAGTGGAGGGGAGAAAAAGAGCTGAATGTGGTATTGGAAGAGGCGATAGCTGAAATGGACGAGGTGGTGATTACCGGTTATTTCCAGCGGAAGAAAGATAGTTATACAGGAGCTGCCACTACGTTTTCGGGAGAGAAGTTGCGGGAGATTTCTACCGGAAATATTTTGTCGGCCTTATCGACGATAGACCCCTCTTTTAAATTGATGGAGGATATCACAGCAGGTAGTGATCCGAACCATATACCTGAATTTCAAATCCATGGCAGTGGCAATCTGAAGTCGGATTATGAGAATTCGCCTAATATGCCGACTTTTATTTTGGACGGTTTCGAGGTGTCGGCGGAAAAAATTTTCGACTTAGACCCTAATCGGGTATCGAGCATTACCGTGTTGAAGGATGCGGCGGCAACTGCTATATATGGTTCGCGGGCGGCGAACGGGGTTGTCGTTGTAGAGACTAAAGCTCCGGAGATGGGAGAATTGCGTGTTTCTTATCATTTTTCCGGTGATTTTAATTTTGCTGACCTGAGCGATTACAATCTGATGAATGCATCGGAAAAATTGGAGTATGAGCAATTGGCCGGACTTTATTCGCATCCGAATATCGGAATGAAGGAAGAATTGCAGGAGGCATACAATGAACGTTTGAAGTTGGTTCAGCAAGGGGTGAATACCGATTGGATGAAGAAACCGATTCATGCGCTTGGTTTCAGTCATAAGCATTCTTTGTTGTTGGAGGGGGGGGATGCCCGGTTGCGGTATGGATTAGACCTGAATTATCAGAATAAAACAGGTATAATGAAAGGTTCCGGGCGTCAAAATATCGGTATCGGCATTAAGTTGCAATATCGTTATAAGAATTTGCGGTTTATGAATAATTTAACGTATGATCATGTGAAACAGAAGGATTCTCCTTATGGCACATTTTCGGATTATACCTATATGAATCCGTATCTTTATCCGTATGATGAAAACGGTCATATCAAGCAGGTATTGAAAATCGGTGACGGGGAGGAATATGCATTGAATCCTTTGTATAATGCTTCATTGGGTACGAAGTTCGAGACTACCTATCAGAATTTTATTGACAATTTTTCCGTAGAATGGGATGTTTTAGAGGGATTAAAATTGAAGGCAGCCGTGTCATTGAATAAGAAGATGACGGTTGAAGACCGTTTTTTACCTGCCGGGCATAATTCTTTTTATGAAAAGGATTTGAAGGGCAGTTATGAGAAAAAAGTTACGGATGATTTCTCGTATGATGCGAATGTTATGGCTGCTTATACGAAAGAGGTGAACCGTCATTTATTCAATGCTACTTTTGTCTGGAATATCAAAGAAACGAAAAACGACTTGTTTACTACCACGGCTTATAATTTCCCGAATGACAAGATGGACCATATCGGTATGGGGGTAGAGTATCAGGACGGCGATAAACCGAGTGGTGATTATGAGGTCAGTCGTCTGATGGGTGTGGTAGGAAATTTTAATTATGGGTATGATAACCGCTATTTAGTAGACTTTTCGGTTCGTAGCGATGGATCTTCTGTATACGGTTCATCTAAGCGGTGGGGGACGTTCGGTTCTGTAGGTGTTGCCTGGAACCTGCACCATGAGAAATGGTTGGCTGAAAATCCGTATGTAAATGAATTGAAAATCCGCGGTTCGTGGGGGACAACCGGTGGTCAGAATTTCTACCCTTTCCAGGCGATGATGATGTATTCGTATAAG
Source organism: Odoribacter sp. (assembly GCF_985060555.1). NCBI lineage: Bacteria > Pseudomonadati > Bacteroidota > Bacteroidia > Bacteroidales > Odoribacteraceae > Odoribacter > Odoribacter sp. Next base: position 131,034 of record NZ_CFKYFN010000036.1, read on the forward strand.
GAATCGGCTATTGACGGATTGACCTATGATGATTATATCGGGGCGTTATTGAAGGCTTTCGGTAATCCGGACCTGAAATGGCAGCAGACAGAAAAGTTGAATGTTGGGGTTGATTTTACTTTATTGAACAGTCGGTTGAGCGGTTATTTCAATATTTATAAGGATGTATCGAAATCGGTATTGATTGATGTGTTGCTGGCTCCGTCTGTCGGTTTTGCTTCTTATAAAGACAACCTGGGCGAGATAGAAAATAAGGGATTGGAATTAAATCTCCGGGGTGTTTTGCTAAAGGATGCTGACAGACGTATGCAGTGGGATGTGTTCTTTAATATTGTGAAGAATAAAAACCGGTTAATGAAGTTGAATGATGCACTGGCAGCTTATAACAAATCCCAGGATGATGAAATGAATGGGGAGATAGAGGAGGGGAAAACCAGAGCTCCCATGGTGCGTTATCAGGAAGGTAAATCCATCAATATGATTTGGGCGAACGAGTCCATAGGTATCGACCCTAATACGGGAGAAGAAGTATTTATTGCGCTGAATGGCGATAAAGTCAATAAATGGAGTACGGATAATTATAAACCGTTAGGATGCAGCGACCCGAAATTTGAAGGGAATTTCGGAACGATGTTTATGTATAAGGGTTTTCAGCTGAATGCTTATTTCCGTTACAGCTATGGTGCTGATGTGTATAATCAGACGTTAGTGGATAAGGTAGAAAACGTAGACCCGAAGGAGAATGCAGATCGCCGGGTGTTATACGATCGTTGGAAAACGCCGGGCGATGTGGCAAAATTCAAAGCCATCAGCAATACGGAGGCGACCATGCCGACCTCCCGTTTTATCGAGCAGGAGAATTACATTACCTTGTCGTCATTGAATCTTTCTTATCAGTTTGATGCGGGGCGTCTGCGGCATTATGGGATTGAGCGTCTGAAACTGTCGTTAATCGGTAATGATGTATTTCGCGCCTCGACGGTTAAAATGGAACGGGGTACCTCCTATCCGTTTGCCCGGAATTATTCTGTAGCTTTACAAGTAACCTTTTAATTAAGAAGCAAATGAAAAAGTTAATATATTTACCGGTATGTTTGGGGATGCTGTTTTTTTCCGCCGCCTGTGAGAATTGGTTTGACGTGTCTCCGAAATCGGATGTGAAGGCGGAAGATTTGTTCCAACAGGAAAGCGGTTTTCGGGATGTGTTGACAGGTGTCTATTCGTTGATGTCTGCTCCCGAAAGTTACGGACGTCAGCTTTCATTCGGCTATGTGGATGTGCTGGCGCAGTATTATAATATTTCCGGGAATACCCACCGGTATATCAAGACGAAAGATTATCTTTACAGGGAGCCTTATGATAAGGAGGTCTTATCTACGATTTGGAGCCGGCAATACAAGGGCATTGCCAATTTGAATGCTATGCTGATGTTTATCGATGAGCAACGGGGGGTATTTTCGGGTGATGAGGTGTATCGTATCTATAAGGGAGAAATTTTAGCTTTGCGCGGTATGCTTCATTTTGATATGTTGCGGTTGTTTTCCGCCTCTCCGGCAATAGACAAGGAGCGAAAAGCCATCCCTTATCTGGAGTCGTATACTAATCTGCCGCAGCATCAGCTGACGGTGGGAGCTGTTTTGGAGAAGGTCGTGAAAGATTTGAACGCGGCACGTGAATTGATGCGGGAGGTTGACCCCTATGGGCCGAATTATGCGAAACTGGAATCTTTGTATCGGAATCATCCGTTGTTGCGGAACCGGCAAAAGCATTTGAATTATTATGCCGTGACGGCTTTGCTGGCCCGGGTGCAACTGTATGCCGGCAATTTACCGGATGCTTTGGAAGCTGCCCGGGAGATTGTGGGAGAGCCGGGAAGTGAACCCGTCGCACCGTTTTCACTTACTACTGCGGCTGCAACCGATGAGCGTTTATTCGACAGTGAGTTGTTGTTTGCTTTGGAGGAAGGGAAAATGCAGGATAATATCGATGTTTATTTCGGGGAGTCGGTTATAAAAAACGGTATTACTAATAGTTCCACAGCTTTAAGTATCAGTATCAATAACCGGAACAAATTGTTTGCACAGCAAGATCCGGCGGATGATGATTATCGGTTGAAGTTGTGGTTTCAGGAAACCAATTCTGCTACTGCCGTCATGCCGGGGAAGTATGTCAATGTGGGTTGTATCCCTTTGATTCGTTTGTCTGAATTGTATTACATTGCTGCTGAATGTTCGGCCAATCAGGGATTAGCTTATCTGAATACTTTACGTGCCCATCGGGGATTGGCTGCGATGACAGAGGTCACTGACCTGCAAGCGGAGATTGCCAAGGAGTATAGCAAGGAGTTTATGTGTGAAGGGCAGATGTTTTACTACTATAAGCGTTTAGGACTGAAACGTATCGGGGTTTACCGGACGGTAGCGATTGAGCCGGAAGAGGTGTATGTGATACCCTTGCCGGATGATGAATTGGATTTTGGTTTAATAGAATAAAAATGCGGATTATGAAATATTTATATACGATAGTTATGGCAATGCTGGTGTTGGCATCTTGTTCGGAAAACGAACGTATGGTGTATACGGACACGCCTGGCATTTATTTCCCGGATTATGTAGTGGGGGCAGATAGTTTGGTGTATTCTTTTCGAATGAAAGACACGGACCGGGATACGATTCAGATTCATGTCAAGTTGTTGGGAGATTTGTTGGATGAGGCGGGGGAGTATGAAGTCATTGTTTCGGAAAATTCCTCGGCGGTGGCCGGAAAACATTATGAAACGCTGCAGCATCGGTTTACTTATGAAGCTGATAAATCGGTTTCTTCTTTTCCGGTGGTGGTAATGAAACCCGGAGCGGAATTGGATGAGGCAACTGTGATGCTGGAATTGTCGTTGAAAGCGACGGAAAGTTTATCGTTAGGGTATCCTGATCGGGTAAATATGCGTCTGATGATAACCAATCAATTGGTGAAACCTGCTTATTGGGATATGCCATTAGCTCTCTATTTCGGGGAGTATTCAAAAGTGAAGCATCAGCGTTGCATTTTACTTATGGGACATGATTTTCCTTTAACAAAGGAAGAGTTGATAGGATGGGGCGGATTGAATTATTACAGTTATTGGATGCAGCAGGGGCGTGTCGTGTGTGAGTATTATGCAACTCATACGGAATATGATGAAGATGGTAATTTGATTACAGTGTGGAATCCTTTCTAATTTGATGTATTATGATGAAAGTAATAAAATATATAGGAGTGGTATGCATGTTGTCTGTTTTGGCAGGATGTGTGGATGACAAAACGATTGATGAATTCAAGGTGTTGAATCAGGTCACGATAGAGGGGTTACAAGAGCGGTATTCTGTATTGTTATATAATCGTTTACAATGTACGCCGGTCATCCGGACTTCTCAAAATGACGAGAGTAATTTGTCCTACGTTTGGTATGCTTATACTACGACTACCCGTAATGAAGCAGACACATTAGGTCGGGAAAGGGAGTTGGATGTATTGGCAGAACCGTCCATTCTCACCCCTGGGGAAGCCTATACCCTGGCGTTGAAGGTAACAGATAATACAACCGGTGTTTTTTACCGGGAGGAAAGGGAACTTGAGGTGCGTACGCAGTTTACCAAAGGAACTGTTCTTTTGTGTGAAGAGAATGGTCTGGCGGAAGTTAATTTCATCCCAGATGATGAGAGTAATACGGTTCTTGAGGATGTATATGAAAGTGCCAATAAACAACTTTTGGGGAGAAATCCTACCCGGATATTCTCGGTGAATCCGAATGCTTATGCCACTTTTCTGAAACAGGAGTTGATTTTTTGCCGGGATGAAAACGGAGGTGTGGTGGCCAGTCCGCTTTCTTTTGAGAAAATCAAGACGATGAGGGAAGCCTGTGACCATCACTTCGAGGCATCGGAAATGAGTCCGGAATTGTATTATAAAGGGGGTATGATTGATTATATTATTGTGAATGGCATGGTTTGCAAGAGGGCTACTAATATGCAGGCAATCAATTGGGAACCGGGATTGGTATTGATGAACGAACCGCGGGAATATCAGGTAGCCCCCCATGTGTTGGCTGTCGGTTCTAATCCTGTGTTTTTCGATGAGCTGTACGGGCGTTTGATTGTGCACAATCCGTGGAATCAGGGGAGTCTGAAAACGTTTAGTAAAGCGGACAACGATCCGGGGATCTTTGATGGCAGCAATTTGGGGACGGGATTGGAGCTGAAATGCTGGGGTCCTCTTTCAGAAGCAAAGTTGGGAGCCTGGATGCTGTTGTTGAATAAAAAAGACGGCAAATACTGGATGTATAAGTTTTCTTTGTTGAATAACAGTTTCCGCAGCATCAGCAAGATGGAAGTCACTGCTGCTGTTGCACCTCATTTGCATGAAGCAATTGGATTTGCTGCGAATCCGGAATATGAGGATGTTTTGATGTACGCTACGGAAAATGCGGTCTATTCTTTTGCAGTAAATCAGTTGAATGCTTCTACAAGTTCATCATTGGAAGTTCTGCAAAAGGATATGCAGGCCATTGAAAATATGCAGGTAACCGGTATACAGTTTGTGGATATTACGGTGCCGGCTCCTACTGAGTCTGATCCTTCTGCAACTCGGATATCCCAACAGGTGCGCTTGGCTGTGCGGGATTTGAACCGTACGGAACGCCAGGGAGGGGTCGTGTTCTACGAAGTTAATTCCACCGGTGGTATTCACTTGGACAGTGTGTTCAAAAAGACGGGTTTCTGTGATAAAGTCATCGATATTAACGAAAAATATGAGTAACGGAATGAAAAGGGTTTTAGCGTTATTGTATTTTGGGGTCCTGGCTATGGGGAGTATATATGCGCAAGGCATTGAATTTTTTCATGGAACCTATGAGGAAGCACTTCAGAAAGCCCGGGCGGAAGGGAAGCAAATTTTTGTAGATGTTTACACTTCCTGGTGCGGTCCATGTAAGATGATGGCCAAGAATGTTTTTACTCGTCAGGAGGTTGGTGACTATTATAACAATAAGTTTGTTTGTTTAAAATTGGATGCGGAAAAAGAAAGTTCTCACGCTTTTTTTAAGCACTATCAGGCGAACGGTTATCCTTCCTTTTTTTGGTTGGATGCCCGAGGTAATTTATTGGATACTCGTACGGGTTCTGTTTCTCCGGAAGATTTTATCCGATATGCCGAAGAAGCTGCCAAGTCTGATTTAAGTGCCCGGTTGGAAATTGCCCGGAAACGCTGGGAAAGCGGTGAACGCTCTTTGGAGTTGGTACAGGAATATGTGGTAGAACTCCTCCAACGGATACATCCTGACCAGGTAAAGGATTGTCTGTTAAGCTATTTTTCTACCCTTACGGAAGAGCAGTTGCAGCAGAAGGAGAACTATTTGCTGATGCGGGGATTTATGCGCATTCCGGAAGATAATATTGTTTTCGGCTTTTTGAATCGGTATCCGGATATTTATCAGGGGTATGAAAAGGGAGATGATTTTTGGGTGAATATGTATCGTATGATGGTGCGTGCCGGCTCTGCTAATCTGAAGAATCCAGAAAAATACCGAGCCCACCTTGAAATGGTTCGTAAGACAAAATCGTGTTATGCACCGATGTATTTGGAGATTCTGGATATGGAACGAACCTTGTTTGAGAAAAACTTCCAACAAGGTATGGCTTTGGCCAGGAAAGTAGCAGATAAATATGGCGATAAACATCCTTATTTGTATCGTCAGTTTTTTTATACACTCATTATTGCTGGTTTTTTTGACGATTCTGTAACAGATCCGGAATTAATTGAACAAGCCATCGGGATGGCGGGAAAGGCGTTGGAGCATAGTCCTTGTAAGGAGACGTTGCTTTATCTAGCTGCTGCTCATGCCAAAAGTGGGGATTATAAGAAAGCTTATGAACTGATGGCCAGCGAGCCTTTTTTCCCTGCTCCTGTCCTTTCTACGGCACTTTACCCTTATCTGCATCTTCATGCCATTCACGGGCAATATTTAGATAAAAAATAAGGAGAACGAACTAATGCTTTGAAGACGTGTTTTCAGGAGAAGGTATTTTCTGAAACACGTCTTTATTTAGGGATATTCGAAAAAGTTTGTCCGATCAGGTCGGACGAGGGTGCTCCCTATGTTTTAATTGTAATTTCATAATAGATGATAAAAATTTGGCTGGTACTGTTTTAATCTTTAATTTTGTTTGGCTATGAGCGGTTTATAGATCTGTGCCGCTGTATGAATTCTTTTATTAGAATCGTTTTTGTTTTATGTCTAAATATTTTAGAATCAGAGGAATAGAAGAAGATGAGATTTTCCGTAATTTGTTTATAGATTACTATCCATCTCTGATTTCTTTTGCTTTATATTATGTGGGAGACAAAACTATAGCTGAGGATCTGGTACAGGAAGTATTTGTGAAGCTTTGGGAAACCCGGGAACGTTGGAGTGCTGTCGGTGATTTTTCTGCTTATGTTTACCAGATGGTCCGTTTTAAGTGTTTTAATTATTTGCGGGCTGAAAAAATAAGAAATGAAGCAACGCGTTCTTTTACAGAAGAGGTAGATATTACTGAAATCAATAATTATATAGCAGAAGAGACTTTCCGTTTGGTAATGAATTCAATGGAGGATTTGCCTCCTGCTTGCCGGACAGTGTTTTCTTTAACATTAGAAGGTTATAGTGCTAAAGAAATTGCAGAAAAATTAGATATTGCAGTAGAGACCGTAAAAAAGCAAAAGCAGATAGCCAGGAAAATTTTAAAGGAAAAATTTGGAAAATTATTTCTTTTTCTTCCTGCTGTCCTGTTTTCTTAATTCGTTTGTTTTCTGCTATTTACTTTTATCTATCCAACGGTAAGAGCATTTATTTTCACTTTTAACAATTTTCTTTTACCTCCTTTTTGTTTTTGAAGTGTCGTATAAGTGTAATGAATAAATAAAGCTTCTATGGCAGAGTTTAAAAATTATAAGGAAGTTGCTTTTTTATTGTCGAAAGCTGTCCAGGGACAGTTGACCGAAAAGGAGGAGGAAACGCTTGGAAAGTGGCGACAGGAATTTCCGGAGAATGAACTACTGTATCGTCGGGTTCTGACTTCGGAGTTTATCATTTCGAAAAGTAAACAATGGGAACAGGTGGATTTGGTGATGGCCTATCTAAAGGTACGGCAAAAATGTGAACATCGCTTGAGGCGAGTCCGGTTGTTTCAAGTGACTGCTGTTGCTGTTTCGGTATTGTTGCTGTTGGTTAGCGGGCTTTTTTATTTTGTACTGCGGGATAAAAGTGATCGGTATCCGCTCGGGCTGATGACTGAAAATATTTTACCTGGAAATGTGAAAGCGGAACTGATACTTGCCGATGGAGAGCGGATTTTGTTAGGGGGCCCGGGCGTGGATTCGGTATTGATACAACCTGGTGCTGAAATACACACTGCTAAAGAACGTTTGAGCTATATCGGCCGGCAACAGACCGGGAAAATTCAATATAATATTTTACAAATTCCGAGAGGCGGAGAGTATTCGGTGACTTTGCAGGATGGTACGGTTGTGAATCTGAATTCGGCTTCCGAATTACGTTATCCGGTGCGATTTACAGGTACTGAACGGAAAGTATTTTTGACAGGAGAGGCTTATTTTCAGGTAGCAAAAGATAAAGAACATCCTTTTATTGTGGTCACTGGCGAGGCGGAGATAGAAGCATTGGGTACTAGTTTTAATATTTATTCTTATGAAGAGGAGAATCGGATCGAGACGACTCTTGTCGAAGGTGCTGTCCGCTTTGCTGTTGCCGATCAAACGGTTATTTTGATGCCGGGTGAACAGGGGGTGGTTGGAACCGATGGTAATTTGGAAAAAAAGAAAGTAGATGTTTTCCCTTACATTGCGTGGAAAGAGGGAAAGTTCGTGTTTAGAAAACGCTCTCTGGAAGAGGTTATGCATATTATTTCACGTTGGTATAATGTAGAGGCGGTATTTCAAAATGAATCCTTGAAAAAAGTGTCGTTTTCCGGGAATCTGAAACGGTATGATGACTTTGAACATATTGTCAGTATGCTGGAAATGACAGGAGGAATCCGGTTCAAGGTGGAAGGGAGAAAGATCTTTATAACCGAAAAATAAACAGGGACATTCAGTAAATACTATAAAATTAGCCAACTAATTCATACATAAAATATTGCGAATTAGTTGGCTTTTTTGTATCTTTAGGTATTCCCCCGCAA
>NZ_CFKYFN010000037.1:0-127147 GCF_985060555.1 Odoribacter sp.
GGAACGAGTGTCCGGTTAGGGTTTCCCAACGCCCAACCGGTGATGCCTGACGTGCTTGGGAGGAGGTCCGCCGATTGAAGGAAAGCCTTAGCGGACCGTTCCAGGCGAACCGGTCTGACGGCACAAAACCCGGAAGCGGAATAGAAAGAAAAATAAACCTACGTTTTAATATAAATATGTATATAACGGCCTCATAAAAAAAGCTATCCGAATCAGCTGATTTCGGATAACTTTTGGGGAGGTCAATTCTATTCTCAAAAACGATAGGCCAAACCCAAAGAAGCAGAAACGGCATTCGATTCGTATTTCCCGGAAAACTTACCGCCGGGACTATATTTGTCCGGGTAAGAGCCATGCCGGCTGACTCCCTGTATATACAAAAAGGCAAAATCGATCTGCAAATTCCGGTAAGGTTCGAAAGAACACCCTGTCGAAATACCGATTTTTCCCATACCGGGAGTTTCCGGATTGTAATTATTTTTCCGGATCGGACTTTGATCATAGTATAATCCCAAACGAACATCCAACCGGTCTGTCGCCATATACTGGGCCCCGATCCGGTAGATCATCGTATTTTTATAATTTTTCTCTGCTTTTATATCCTCGATTTTCAATACTTTCTCATTGAAAACAACATTTAATGAATCGTAAGCACTCCAACCGACAAACTGCAAATCCAAAGCCAGTTCCCAACGATCGGTCGGCCGGTAACTAACCCCGAAAGTCGTATTCGAAGGCAAAGGCAACTGAGCATGAAAAGTCCCCTTATCCAAAGGAGGTATTTGTCCTGTTGCATCCAGCAGATCTTTTATCTTCTCACTGGCATAATCCAATTCCGCCGTCCCTTCTTTTACTTTCATCCGGACCCGGGAACGGTAAGAAAGACCTAAAGTCACTTTATCGCAAACATCATACATCACTCCGATATGATAGCCCAGTTTCACTTTCGACTTTCCATCCAAAGTGGCAGACACGGGTACAACATCCTGATAATCGGCACCCAGAATCGGCACCAAAGCTCCGACAGGCAATAAAGCTCTGGAAAGATTTACATTTCCCATAGCGATCTGTAAACCGACTCCAACACTCAGATTATCCAGAATTTTATACGAAAGAGTGGGCTGTATGATATATGATTTCAAGGTGATATCCTGAATCAGATGAGCTCCTTTCCAGGCTTGGGGCCATTTTAAAGAATTTCCATAAGGAGTAGTCAAAGAAATTCCGGCTGCCAGGTTATCATAAATCCGATATCCGACATAGGCATATACAGGTGTCCCTACCGAATTATCTGTCTTTGCAGAATAATCTCCGTTTTTGTACCTGGCATTTGAAAAAATACCGGATATCCCCACCGACATATCCATATGCCCATTGAGATACACCAAGCCTGCCGGATTGAAATGCATACTTTCGGCTCCTAATTTCATACCTGTCCCGACATGTCCCATTCCCGTCTGCTTTGTACTCAAAACGTTTACCTGATATCCTTCGGCAAATGCGGACGATAAGGTAACACTGGCCAGTAAGGATAAGAATAATTTCTTCATAAAAATTAATTTTCGTTCATAAAAGGTTGTCCTGTAACACATTGCAAACAACCATCAAAATTTCAGAACGGCAAAAATAAATACTTTCTTTCCCGTTTGTTTCTACTTTACGGTATGTACCCCATATAAAGTTACAGGAATTCCGGGACAAAAGGTCCGTCCCAAAATCCCAAAAAAGTTGTATTTTTACATAGAATTTAAACGATCGGAAATGTTGGAATTTGAATTGACAGAAGATTATATCGAGCTGATCAAGCTGCTGAAAGTATTACAAATTGCCGAAAACGGGGCAATGGCAAAAACATTGGTGGAAAATGGAGAAGTGGTTCGTAATGGCGAACCGGAAAGCCGGAAACGGGCCAAAATCCGAAAAGGCGAGGTAATCAAAGTACTGGGCCAGACGATCAAAGTCATCTGATCCGGCGTCAATACATTTCAAGCATTCCTTTTATCGCTTCCAGATAATATTCTTTCCATCCCCCGGTGATCTCTTCGTACACATCTTCGGGGATATGGGTATGAGTCAAACCGACCAAAGTCCTGGCTCCCTCTTTTTTCAGGGTAATGCGGACGATAGATTGTTTTTCCTGCTCACCGAAAAACCATTCCTGTACCAACAGCTTACCGGGAACAACTTCCAGGTTAACACCTGTAATATCCCCTTCCCAAAGTGAAAACACATAACCTTCTTCAGCTTTCATATCAGCGGGATAGCCACTCCACAATTCAATCTGAAAAGGATTGGTCAATGCAGCGAAAACCTCTTCGGGATCGGCAGTGATCTCCATCTTGTATTCGAAATCCATATTTTTATTATTTGCTGACAAAGATATATCTTCTTATGTCAATTCCAGCTTCTCTTCCCCTCTTTTTCCACGCCTATCTGAATAACTTTCTGAAAATCTGAAGGGCACATTCCAAAGATTCGGCAACGGGTAAGTTCAATTCTGCCAGCAATTTATTGGCCGCAGACAAGATATCTATTTTCGAATAACAACTTTCATGCACAAAATTCAGATATTTCAACACACGGAAAGCATTGAAATTATCGAAAAACCGTTTCATAAATTGCTCTACAGAAGCACAGTTTGCATTGATCTCCGCCAAGACTGCAATTCCATTCATTTGGGATAAAAAAAGCCGGATATCCTTCGTCTGCTGTTGAAAATAGCCCGAAACACCAGCTTCATCCACTTTATAAAGGGTAGAAATTCCCTGAAAAAAACATTTTAAATCCCGAAAAGCCTGTGGGTGATATACCCGAAAATGTCCGGACTCCTGAACGATCTGCCGGACCGCCTGCCCGGTTCCAAAAGGGGTACGCCCCGAGAATCGCGGAGAAGGATATACCTGCGTCGACTGTAAGGTTGCATATCTACCGGTAGCGATCAATTTCTGCAAAAAATAAAAATCCTCTCCAGCCTGTCTTTTATTCATTCCTCCCTGAGCCACATAATCCAACGTCCTTACAGCAAAAGCCGATCCTATACAATGGTAGGCATGGGGATGACCGGTATACTCCAATGCCAAACGATAATACCTCAGATACAATTCGTATTTCATTATCGCCTCACGGGCCTGAACTGTCATATCGGCTTCTTCGAGACGGTGAGCATAAGCAATAGAAACGCCGGCCACAGATTTTTCCTGAAAATAACGGACCACCTCCTCCAAATAATTCGGTTCGACCCAGGTGTCAGCATCCAAAGAAAGAATAGGAGCATCGATTCGCCCGTTTCGGTAAAAAAAGGCAGCCGATAAATCCATAGCTATTTTCCGGGCCAATCCCACTCCGGCATATTTTGCAGGTAAATCGAATGCTTCGACCACTTCGAAGCGAAGCCGGTCGGTCTGCCTATCCCGAACATATCGTTTCAAAGTGTCAGACAACCCGATATTCCGGGTCTTTATTTCCTGCGGGCAAACTTCACTATGGTTCACTACAATCAAAACACCCGCCTTGATATTCATCACCGAACAACAGCAAAGTGAATCCAGGGTAGCAAAAATATCCGGATCGTTGAAAACGGGGATAATAACAATCACAGCAGTATCTGCCTCAAAAGAAAGCTGACGAGAGACCGGATTCCGACTGAAATAACGTTCAAATACCTTCATAAGCATAAACTGCTCCGATGGTTAACCCTTACCTATAAAAAAAGGCTGATCACTCAGCCTTTTCAAAAATCTTCTGTCATTTTATTTCTGACTATCGCCCTTTTTGTAATTGGCATTCAAGCGATCGACAATCTCTTTCGTAATATCGAAACCATCCTCGGCATATAAAACATTTCCACCCAACTGAGTACTCAATACAATACTGAATCCTTTCTCTTTGTTGTACTCTTTCAAGAAATTAGTGATTTCGTCAAAAAGCTGTTTGTTCAGTTCGCTCTGCTCTCTGGAAGCTTTATCCATCATCTCCTGTTGTAAGCGGCGGAAATTTTCTTGTTTCACCAACAATTGATCTCTGGCTTCTATCGCCCGGGCTTCGGAAATAAAACCGTTATTTTGCAATTTCCGTTGGAATTCGGTTCCTTCCTGATCGATTGCTTTCGCTTTTATATTCAATTCTGTCCTGCGATCTTCCTGTTTTTTCAGAAAAGCCTCGTTCAATTCGACTGCCAGCTGATAATTATTCAAAAGTGTATCCGTGTTGATATATACAATTTTTGTTGCATCGGCAGTACCGGCAACTTTACTGGTCATTGCAGTTTCCGGTGACTTATGGCCAGAAAAGTACAATACATAAAGTACAATCACTGCAACGAACAACACAACATTCAATACAATGGACAAATTCTTCATAAAATCATAACTTTATTAATACTAAATACTTGCCTATCTTTATTTTTCTCCGGTTAGCCCAACAAGGAAAAATTACAGACACAATAGCACTACAAAGATATATTTATCTTGAATCAATTATCTTGCTTTTCCTTTTTTTTCAAATAATAAATCTTCTTTAACAGATCGATTTCATTAGGATTGAGCCATTCTTTCTGATTTTTTACCCGCCGTCTCATTCGGAGCATTTTATAGGCATCGACCGACTGTGTACCGACTCCGATACCGACATCGACATGCCCTTTCATCTCGACACTCCGGGCATATTCGTTGAGCATCATCCGTTGATTCATATCGGCATCCATATAGTCTACAGGCGCATAAGCCTGCTTCAATATGCCGGTCATATTATTACGGGCATTGATCAGATTTTGTCTTTGCACCTCTCCCCACCGGCGTAAAATCAAAGCTTCTGATAATTGTAAGGTATCGGGAGACAGAAAAACCCCCATCATGTACCGATCTTCGAGCAAAGTATCGGGCATGACAACAGTACAAGGTTTATAGCCGACAAAAGTAAAGCGGACGGTATCTTTACGACCGATTTTCAACACAAAGCATCCCATTTGATCGGAAATAGTTGCTTTACCTTCACCATAACGACAAGTCACATTAGGAAGTGTCTGTGAATCCTGAGTGTCGAAGACTACTCCGGAAAATACAACACTATCCGAAACGACGACCCTCTGTGCACAAACAATTGGAGAAAGAAAAATAAAGAATAAAACGATAAAATTAATTTTTACCATGTTCCTTAGCAATCTCGGTATGCTGTAAAATATTCAAGAGTAGTTCCCGAGCCCGGAACAATTGAGCTTTCACCGTCCCCAGAGGAATAGCCAGGGTATCGGCGATTTCTTCATATGAAAATTCGTCGAAATAGCGTAATTCGATTAACCGGCGATATCTTCCTTTCAAAAGAGCGACCTTTTCCCGCATAAAATCGGCACGTTGCTGACGAATCGCTTCTTCATCCGGCGTTCTGACATCAGCCGGAATACTATTGATATACCCTCTGTCTTCAGGATTGATATCGTCGACATCCAAAGACACAGTCTGCGCCTTTCTTTTCCGGATAAAATCGATCGTATTATTCGAAGCAATCTTAAACAGCCAGGTACTGAAAGCAAATTGTGGAGAGTAATAGTTCAAACTGGCAAATGCCTTCTCGAAGGCCTCGAACATCAAGTCTTCGGCATCAGTCCGATTGTTTACCATTTTAAGGATCATAAAATATACAGAATCCTTGTAACGCTTAAAAAGTTCCCCATAAGCTTTCTCATCTCCGGCAATTGCGTTACGAACTATCTTATAGTCGTATAAAGCTTTTTCAGATAAGTTGTTAGTTATCTCCATTTCTTTGCAGTAAATATTGAATAAAAATTATAATACCATTGAAATATAAAACCCAAGGTATTTACAGTGAACGAAGTTAAGAATAATTTCCTTTGCCCCAGATGTTTTAATACCACATTTATTACTATAAAATCTATTAAAAATGTTAATATTATAATTCCGGCACTGTATTCACGTAATGTTCCTTGTATAATAAAATAAAATGCCGACAAATAAACGATACTTTCAACGATAAAGTCGACATCGCTACTCAAACGCACAGCCAATGGCCACCGACGTTTCGTAGCATAATAATAGGAATAATCATCTTTCCAGGCTTTTTTCCGCTCGTCACAGATCATCACCCGGGTATCGGGGTCTTTCACCACTTTGACCGTCCCCTTTTTAGCCATATCTTTTACGATTTCTGTATCGTAACCGATATATTCCTGGGTATTAGCGGTAAACCCTCTTTTCTCCAGATAGTATTTTTTCCGGTATCCCATATTATTACCATTTCCGACCACCTGTAGTCCCCGTCTATTCAGCACCATCGTCTTCCAGAACCACAAGAATCGGAAATAACACCTGAATTTTCCTCCCGCACCGTCTACCGGATAATTGGAGTATCCGATCACGACCGCCGTATCGGGCGTAAAATAAGAAGCCATCGCATGCAGCCATCGCCCGGATCCGGGCTTACAATTAATTTCAGAAAAAAGCAACACATCATATTGTGCCGCGAGGACACCTATATTAATAGCAATCTTCTTCGTACGCCGGAATTTCGTTTCAGGAAAAATCCGGGTAGTCTTCAAATGCGGGTATTTCTGTTGCAAATCGGATAAAACATCCTGCGTCTCATCCTCGGAACATTCGTCTACGACAATCACTTCATATTTTGGATATTCTTGGGTCAGAAATGCTTCAAGATTCTGTTTCAATAGCTCGGCCTTATTCGAACAGGTAATAATTACCGAAACTCCTTCCTCGGGTTCTACAGTTGCCGGTCTTTTTTTAGTGGTAAGTACCGTACTGCGTAAAATGATCATAATCAAATGGGCAAAAAAAAGGAGGATCAACAACAGGAATAACCAACCATTATAGCCTAATCCTACCCAAAAATCAACAAAATTATTCATTTCAAATTAAAAAATCATAAACCTCTATAAAGCCATAAAGCGCTTTATTACATCCTTTTCTAAATACATTCAAAAAAAATCACACAAATATAGTCACTTATTGACGATTTATTTTGCTATTCAGAATATATTTTATCACTTTTAGTGTGAATTTACTAACATTAATTTCAATTACTATGAATCAGAAAGCAAAAGGAATTATCGGTATTTTAACCGGAGGAGGAGATGTACCAGGATTGAATCCCGCCATCAGAGCAGTCACCATACGTGCCTTACGAGAAGGGTATAAAGTGATCGGAATCCGGCGGGGCTGGAAGGGTTTGGTCGATGTCATCCGGGACAAAAAAGTAGATAATTCATGTAATTATTTCGAGTTGACCGAAGAAATCGTAAATAAAGCAGGACGAACAGGAGGTACTTTTTTACATTCATCCCGGACACGTGCTTCGCATGTCCCCCAATCAGCCGTTCCCGAACATCTGAAGGACAAATACAATGCAGAAATAAACGATTTAACCCCTGAAGTCCTGAAGAATCTGGAATTTATCGGCATCGACTACCTCATCCCAATCGGAGGAGACGACACCTTAAGCTATGCCGTACGCCTGAGTCAGGAAGGAGTAAAAGTAGTAGCGATCCCGAAAACGATGGATAACGATGTACCGGGTACGGACTATTGTATCGGTTTCAGTACCTGTATCACCCGGACGATCGAGCTGACCCATGACTTGCGAACTTGCGCCGGTTCACACGAACGGCTGCTGGTACTGGAAGTCTTCGGACGCTATGCCGGTTTCTCAGCCATGTTACCGACACTGGCAGGAGCAGCAAACCGCTGTGTGATTCCCGAATACCAATTCGATATCGAACGGTTAGCGGAATTATTATGCCAGGACCGGTATACCAATCCGAGCAAGTATTCAGTGGTACTGGTATCCGAGGGAGCTAGTTACAGCGGCGGCCAGATGATGTTCCAAAGTGATGAAGCGGACATGTTCGGTCATAAGAAATTAGGAGGAATTGGAGATTATGTTTCCAACGAGCTTAAAAATCTTTCTCCTAAGTTCAATAAAGGGGAAACCATCAATGTCATCAATCAAAAACTTGGTTATCTGGTACGTTGTGGAAATCCGGATGCGATGGACTCTATCGTGCCTATGGCTTATGGTAATCTTGCACTCGATTTAATCTCTAAAGGAATGCACGGGCGTTTAGTCATTTTAAGAAACGGACGTTATGATAATGCACCTATAGATATTGTCACCAGTAGTAAAAAATTGGTCGATATCAATAAATTCTATAATACCGATCGTCTGCGTCCTCAATACAATAGCTTCGAATTTATGCCGCAAATGATTCTTTAAAAGCTAAAGGCTAGAGGCTAAAGGCTAAGAACGATTAAACGCTTATAGCTTTTAGCCTTTCGCTTATAGCTTTAAATTACTTAGTTTTTTTAGGGGTCGGTGCCTTTTGTTTCATAGCGGCAGAATCGGGAGCGATGCTATCCACTGCAATAACGACAGTCTCTGACTCGATAACGGTTACTGAATCAGCGGGTTGCTCTGTTGCCTGAACTTTCGCCTGTTCCTTTTTTTTCTGAGAATTTCCGCAAGCGGCCATAAACAATACTACTGCAACCATTGTAGTAAAGACCCAAGCTGTAGAACCTTTTGTTTTCATTTCCTGTTTTTATTTAGTATTACAGAAAGATTTTACGCAATCCTGAACAAAAAGTTTTATTACAGGTCGCCGGACATACGGTTCCGGATGATTTTTTCGAAAAAATAAGGGTAAATCCGATATCCGAAAGGCTCACACCCTTCGAACAAAAGTATTCTCCGAAGACCAGAAAATAAATAAATCTCATGTACTGATTTTAAATTACACAAAAATTTGTCACGACTAATTGTATTTCTCTTTGCAAATTGTGTACCTAAAACAACTATCTTTGTCCTATAAGATTATCGGATAGCACACAGAACTAATTTATTTACAATCGATTGAATATCTACAACACTATAAAAATAAGTTTATGAACATACATCTTATTGCTATCGGGGGAAGCGCAATGCATAACCTGGCGTTAGAACTTCATAAAAAAGGATATCAGGTGACCGGTTCGGATGACGAGATTTTCGAACCCTCGAAATCCAGATTAGAAGCAGCAGGCCTGTTACCGGAAAAGTGGGGTTGGTACCCGGAACGCATCACCTCCCGTTTAGATGCCGTCATTTTGGGTATGCATGCCCGGGAAGATAATCCGGAACTACAAAAAGCACAGGAACTTGGAATTCCGATTTACAGCTATCCGGAGTATCTGTACGAGCAAACCAAAAACAAATTACGGGTCATCGTCGGCGGAAGTCATGGAAAAACGACCACAACTTCGATGATCATGCATGTTTTGAAAACGTGCGGAATAGAATTCGATTATATGGCCGGAGCTTTATTGGAAGGCTTCGATACCATGGTTCACCTGAGCGACCGAAGTAAAATCGCTGTTTTCGAAGGAGACGAATATCTTTCTTCTCCCATCGACAGACGCCCCAAATTCCACCATTATCACCCCGATATCGCTATCCTCACCGGCATAGCCTGGGATCATATGAACGTTTTCCCTACTTTTGAAAACTATGTAGAACAATTCGCTCTTTTCACCCAACAGATCACTCCGAACGGTAAACTCATCTATTACGAAAATGATGAAAATTTACGACAGATCGCCTCTCGGGTACCTGCTTCTGTACAAGCGATCCCATATACAAGTTTTCCTCATTATACCGAAGAAGGAACCACTTATTTAGCAGGTAGCTTACCGACCCCTATTCAGGTATTCGGAGAACATAATCTGCAAAACATTTCAGCCGCCTATCTGGCTTGTAAAGAATTGGGCATCGACGAAACCGCTTTTTTAAAAGCCATCGCTACTTATAAGGGAGCAGCCAAACGCCTGCAAAAAATAGCCGAACAAAACGATACAGTCGTATTCCTCGATTTCGCCCATTCGCCATCAAAATTACAAGCGACCATAAAGGCTGTACGGGAACAATATCCCCGACGCAAGTTAATCGCTTGTATGGAATTACACACTTTCAGCAGCCTGAATGCAGCTTTCCTTCCACAATATCGTCATACCATGGACCTGGCAGACGAAGCTATCGTATTTTTTAATCCGGAAGTCGTAAGGCACAAACGCTTACCTGAGATCAGTTCCGAAGATGTCAGAAAAGGTTTCGACGATACGCAATTGAAAGTATTCACGGATAACCGGCAATTACTAGAAGAGCTAACACAAAAGAATTACGAAAATAGTGTATTGCTCATTATGACTTCGGGCAATTTTTCAGGCATCGATATAAAAGAATTAGCCACGCAACTCATTCATAAATAAAATATAGCCGGGAAAAATTCCCGGCTATCTCACCAAGCTTCTCCTCTCTCCGAACAAGAACATATTCGTATATTATCTCAAACAAATTATACGAAACAACTATTATCAATCCATTTTGTGACGTAATTTCAAAATTTAATTATAACTTATAAACGAAGGCTAAGGCAAATGTAAATAATTTTCAAAAGAAACACAAGAAACGGTCTTTACAAGTAAACATTTTTATATTGCGTCAACCATGGATATGTCAATAAATCAAAGGCTTGCTAATTTTCTCTATGAGAAAAAAATTTCACAAGAAGAATTACGAATTAAACTTGGTCTGAAGACACGTCAACAAGTGAGTAACTGGTTAAATTGCCGGGATCACATACCAGACAAGCATCTGATGGGAATTATCCGTCTATTCCCGGAACTAAATGCCAATTGGCTCATCCGTGAAATAGGAAGTCCGCTTATAGACCAAAAATCTCTCCGGCAAATCAATCGGAACGAATTCGGTTTCTGCGAGGAATGTTTGGAAAAAGACAAAGAAATAGAAACCCTGAAAACCCTACTACTCAAGAAAGAAGAAGAAATCGAGAAAAAAGAAAAAGAGATGCGAGAATCTTGCCGGGAATTAGGGAAAATGGAAGAACGTCTATCCCAATTCGAAAAAGTATTAGCACAAAAAGAATGTACCCATTAGAATAAAAATCCATTATTATTTGGAATTTAAAAAAAATCATTTCTATATTTGTTGCATCAAAAGAGAATAGAAGAGATGACAAAACAAAATCACATGACTCAGAATTGGTGGTGGCGCCGGTTGAACTTCGTAATAAACGATGAGGTAATGTGATTCTATTGTATAAAAGAACTGAAACGCCTGATGTTTATTACGAACATCAGGCGTTTTTCTTTTGCTTAATCATTAAAATCAGATAAACACACTAAAACGCAAACAACATGAAAGGAGACAAGAAAATTACCCTGACAGAAAAAGAATTACCGACCCACTGGTACAACATCGTGGCGGATATGACCAACAAACCGTTACCTCCTCTGAACCCTGTAACCAAACAAGCAGCCAGTAAAGAGGACTTTTTGCCTATTTTTGCCGAAGAGTTAGTCAATCAGGAATTTTCGCAAGAACGTTTTATCGAAATTCCTGAACAGGTACAAGATTTGTACAAAATCTGGCGTCCGACTCCGCTAGTCAGAGCTTATGGACTGGAAAAAGCCCTGGATACTCCGGCCAGGATTTATTTCAAAAACGAAAGTACCAGTATGGCAGGATCACATAAACCCAACACCGCCATCCCACAAGCCTATTATAACTATAAACAAGGCATCAAACGCCTGACCACCGAAACAGGCGGAGGGCAATGGGGATCTGCCCTGAGCTTCGCAGCCCGTTACTTCGGAATAGATTTAAAAGTATTCATGGTGAAGGTCAGCTATAATCAAAAACCTTACCGTAAACTGATGATGAACACCTGGGGAGCCGACGTCATTCCCTCGCCGAGCGAACTGACGGAAGCCGGAAGAAAAATCCTGAGCGAACATCCCAATTCTTCGGGTAGTTTAGGTATCGCAGTATCGGAGGCTGTTGAAATGGCAGCCAAAGATCCCCAAACCAACTATACCATCGGCAGTGTATTGAACCATGTATTGATGCACCAAACCGTCATCGGAGAAGAAGCTATTCTTCAAATGGAAAAGGCAGGAGCGGAACCCGATGTGGTGATCGGTTGTTTTGGCGGTGGCTCGAACTTCGCCGGTATCGGCTTTCCTTATTTACGCAAAAAACTAACCGAAGGGAAACAGATCCGGGTCGTTGCGGTAGAACCTCAATCCTGTCCGAAACTAACCCGGGGAACCTTCCAATATGATTTCGGCGATACCGTAGGGCTGACTCCTCTCATTCCCATGTATACCTTAGGCCATAATTTCGAACCGGCCAATATTCATGCCGGAGGACTTCGCTACCATGGAGCAGGAGCGATCGTCAGCCAATTATTAAAAGACCGGTTGATCGAAGCTGTAGATATGCCTCAGCTAGAAACTTTTGAAGCCGGAGTACTATTCGCCCGTACCGAAGGGATTATCCCTGCACCCGAATCGACCCACGCCATCGCCCAGGCGATCCGGGAAGCCCAAAAGGCCAAAGAAGAAGGAAAAGAAAAGACGATCTTATTCAATCTTTCGGGTCACGGTATGATCGATCTGTATGCCTACGAACAATACTTCGCCGGTAACCTGGAAAATTATACCATCCCCGACAGTGAAATAACCTGCTCACTGAAAGATTTGGAGAAAATTATTTAAAAGCTAAAAGGCTATAAGCTAAAAGCGATAGGCTAAACCCACTCGCTTTTTGCCTTTAGCTTTTTGCCTTTAGCTTTTTGCTTATAGCTTATAGCTTTCCCGCCTTTCAGTTTTCCTTACAATAGCGCTTGATAACATTATAGGCGCTCACGATACCCAACTCACCGGCTTTACTCAAATCGGCATTTGCCAAAGCTTTTTGGCCGGTATAGATATACAATAGTCCCCGGTTGAAATAGGCTTCGGCAATATCCTTATCGAGTCTCAATACCTGATTAAAAGTTTCGATAGCCCTCTCGATCTCGCCACTTTTGGCATATACATTGGCCATATTGAATAAGGCAAAAACAAAATCAGAGTCTATCCGGAGACATTCATTATACCCTTCTATGACCTGAGAATAATCTATCTTGCGTTGCATTTGCTGTTGTTCACCGACAATACGGGGAGTCTTATCATCCACAGATTCGATATAATCGAACATTAACATTCTGGCATTAGCTAAATTAAACAGTGCCAAAAGATTATCGGGTTCTTTCTCCAATATCGCCGACAAGTCTTCGATGGCTTTGGCATACTCCTTTTGATTGAGATAAATACTTCCCCGGATCAAATAAGCATCCGCATCCCCTGTCTGCATTATCCGCCCGGTCAGCTCTTCGACATAAGATTCTGCAAAATCGGCCGGATATACCAAATCTTTATTACATAGCGTAATAGCCGGATTATAATTATGTGCCTGATTATAATCCATAATATGCCGGTTATAATATTGTACTTTACCACTTCTCAAGGAATCCAGGCTCAGGTATTGCACATAAAACACATCCTGCAATTCGATGATCACTTTCTTATCCTGCACCCGTCCGTTGATCACATCCCGCACTTCGTCATGCCGGGCATTGATATCGATCAACTTCTGGAAATTGGCCGTAGTATCTACCAAAGCATTCTTATCTCCTTCTTTCATCCGCTTATAGCGATCCATGATCTGCATCGCCAAATAATGATCCTTATCGGCAGCCTCGAAATCCTTTAACTCCTGATTAACGGCCGCCCGTGCCAGATAAGCTTTCACAAAATCCGGATACAAATGAATACTCTCAGTGAAATCATCGTAAGCCCCATACCAATCCCGGATATCCATTTTCAGCAATCCCCGGTTGAAATAAATCAGGATATTATCGGGATTCATTTCCACCACTTTATCCAAATCCCGGATAGCTGCATTTTTCTCGCCTACCTCTGCCCGCAACATAGCCCGGTTGTAATAAGCATAAATATAATTGCTATCGATCCGGATCACTTCACTATAATCGTTCAATACTTCCGGATATTTCTTCATTTCATACCAAACCATCGCCCGGCTCATCAATATACGCTTATTCTCGGGATTAGCTTTTAAAGCCCGGTTAAAATCTTCGATGGCATTGTGATACTCTTTATGCTGAAACCACAAATATCCTCTCAAACCGAAAGCATCGTCCGAAAACATATTCAACCGGATAGCAGAACTACAATCGGCCATCGCTCCCTCCCAATCGTCCAGTTTTTCCCGGACCACAGCCCGGTTTAAATAAGCGGCTACCAGTTTACTATCGATCATCAACGCTTTCGAGTAGTCTTTTTCAGCAGCCTTAAAATCCCCCATTTCAGCTTCGGTAATCCCCCGGTTGGCATACACATAAGCATCCCTGGGCTCTAAAGCGATCGCCTGGGCATAGTCGGCCATCGCCTCCTCATATTTACGTAAGTTATGCCAAGCCACTCCACGATACATATAAGCATGAAAATAATTGGGATTCAACTCGATAGCCTTCGAATAATCCTGTATCGCCCCTTCATAATCATCCAGATTCAATTTGGCCAGCCCCCGAAAGAAATAAGGCTCCGACAAATAGGGCTTCACCCGAATAATGTTATTAAAGTTATCTATAGCAGAAATATAATCATCGAAATAAATGGCATTTTGCCCCATCCGGAGGATGTTATTGGTATTCCACTGAGCATATCCCCCCCAAGAACACAGGAACAAAAAAGCAAATAAAATAAACGTTCTCCTCATTTTTCTCTAAAGTTTATGCGCTAAAGATAAATAAAAAAGATATCGGATACAAATAAAGCCCAAATGGATCGTTGGTATAACATAACTTCAAAAACAGACGGATCAAAAAAGATGGAGCCCAAGAAGAGCCCCATCTTTATATCATTCCGCTTTTAAAATCCGAATCGATCCGGCAACGTACTATTCACGAGGTGCATAGTCGTTATCATCGTCTTCGTCGATTCCAGGAGTAAATTTCCAGGTATCGACATCTATCGGATCATTCATTTTCGATCCTCCGGTAGTCACATACCCGTAATCATTAAAGGTAAATCCTACGGCATAAGCACGTCTGTTCATCGCAGCAGGCAATTCGGTCACTTCATCCCAACGGTCAGTATCGATATTATATTCCCAGCAAGTACCCGGATAACTTCCGTTACCTGTAGCCACATATCCTTTCAATACACCTCCATCTCTTGAAGACACAAAAGCAACGGCATATGCGCGGGGAATCTGATTATAATCATTGTCGAAACCACGTCCGTCCTGATCAACTAAAGGCTCTTTATCATCCCAGGTCGTACCGTCGAAGGTATATACATCCCGGCGGAAATTGGATCCGGAAGAAGAAGCAGCACCAAGACATACCACAGCTTTGTCTTTGATCACAAAAGCAACGGCACCACAACGCGGTTCGCCACGGAACTCAACGTTACTCCAGGCAGCATCTCCTGATTTTGAAGGATCGAAACAATACATATCGTTCACCACCATTCCACCGCTAACCAGTCCGGTCCCGACATAACCTTTACCATTTAAAGAAAAGGCTATACCGTCTCTACGTCCACCATCCTTACGATCCGCAGGCTTCGGTAATTTAATGACTGTAGTAGTATCCCAACTGACCCCATCGAAAGTATAAAAATTGTCATAATACGTTTCTTTACCCAAATATTCACGGTATCCGGTTCCGACATAAGCCACCTGATGACCTTCTTCACCGACGACGAATGCCACAGCACCGGCACGTCCAACAGTAGGAAAACTGGCGACAGAGACCCACGATTTACCGTTAAACTTCCAGAAATCCGTCAAATATTTATCCTTTTCTTCAACATTTTCATTTCTACCAAGACCGACATAAACTTCACCGTTCAAGGTAAAAGTCACAGCGCCTGTTCTGGGTCTTCCACTAAACGAATAACCCCGGGACCAGTCTCCCCACGTATCGTCATTTGAATGACAAGCAACAAAAAATAACCCCAGCATTATCAGGCATAAAAAATTTACTTTTTTCATAAATTACTTTTTTATCTGATTCAAATTTATAATTCTATATTACACTTCAAAAATCATCCGGCAAAACTAAACATTTTTTGCATATAATTCCACTCAAATCACGAGATAATCTTTCGAATCGATAAAGATTTCAGTTTTTTAACACACTTCCGCAAACATTCCCGGGCGGTGTGTACGAATGATAAAGAATATTTTCATTCGTTAAGCATTGAGCGAATTGCAATAAAATAACAGAGCTCATGCCATATTTTTAGAAAATAGTTTTACCTTCGCGTCGTAAATAATAAAAAATCCTATTATATGCGATTGATATTTTTTCTACTTATAGCTACGTTAGGACTATATTCCTGTAATAATGACCTAACTACCATAGGTCAGGATTTGATTAATAATGGAAATCATATTGAAGTACAAACCACCTTGCTGAAAGAAACAGGTACGATAAAAATAGACTCCTTTATCACCTCCAGCGGAAGATACGGTTCGGCTATTACGGAAATGTTCATGGGCCGCTATAAAGATCAATATAGTGGTGTCACGACGGCATCCCCCTGTTTTCAGATCGTTCCGGTTTCCCAACCGTCTATCAATTTCCGGTATTTGCTGGATTCGGTCACCTTCCATTTCAAAGTAGGGAAAAATATTTGGGGAGATACGACAGAAACAGCTACTCCTCAAACACTTTCACTTTATCGTTTGGCCCGCTTGCCGGAATTCAGGACAGACCAAAACGACTACTTTTATAACCGGGATTCTATTCCATGGGGAGATAAACTGGCAACAGTCAGTTTTATTCCCAAAAGGATGATTATGAATCAGGTATATTTCAAACTCGAGAAGGATACGCTGACCGAAAGAATGTTTGCTATGATGCAAAACGACGATCCTATTTTCAGGCCGAACAGCAATAGTGAGATCAGCTATTATAAATTTATCAATTATTTTAAAGGTCTGGCTATTCAAAGTGGAAAAGACAATAATTGTTTGTTAAGCCTGGAAATGATCCCGGACAGCCTGTACATGCGTTTTCATTACCATAATGCAGACCAAAAGTATACTTACGATTTGAAGCTATTGAGTCAGAGAAATGAATACCAATATTTTAATGTAAAAAATATACCTTCGGAAAAGTATGGTTTCGAAGCTTTGACCGAACAGACAAAAGAAGTGAAATTTACAGAACATGACATGGCTATCGTTCAAGGGCTTAGTGGATATATGGTAAAAATGGTCCTTCCGGAGCCCGATGTTCAATCGACTTATAAAACCGTGGTAAAAGCTGAAATTGAAATAAAACCCCGGGTATGGGCTTCGCCGGAAGTTGCTTATCCATCGACGATCAGTGTTTATTATACGAACAAGATTAATGAAATAAAAGGTGTGGCTTATAACAGTACCAATAATCCTATTACCGGAAGATATGTAAAGACTGAAAACAATGAAGAAGACAGGTATATTTTCGACATTACCGATTATTACCAAACAATTTCCCGGTATTCCGACTCCAAGGATGTCAGACAGCTGTTATTGACCATACCTAATTTAACTTCTTCTTTTAATCGTATGATTATAAAAGACGTGCCTGTATTGAGGGTATATTATGCAAGTTATAAAGACTAACCAAGAATCATTCTCCGATATCGAACAATTATGAAAAGAATATTCCTTATAACGTTTTTGTCTATATTCATTTTTAAGGTGTACGGACAGGATAACATCGGAACCCCATACTCTGTATATGGAATCGGTTTACAGACAGAAAATGCCGGTCCTTACAACGCTATGGGTGGAGTTGCGGCAGCTATGCGCGACAACGGCAATATCAATTATCTGAATCCGGCATCTTATACGGCCCTGGATACGGCTCGTCTTTATTTTCAATTCGGCGTTACGGGCGAGTATGCCCATTTGTCTACCTACAAAGAAAATGCAAGTTACCGGGTGGCACAAAACACGGCATTCAACATAGCGTTCCGTCTCCATAAAAACATGTATATGTCTCTGGGATTCACAGAAAAATCGGATATCGGCTACGACTTGTCTTATACAAACGTGATTCCTGGAAGTTCGGATTCTTACTTTCAACAAAATATTCAGGGAGAAGGCGGACTGAATGACGTTTACCTCGGATTAGGCTGGAGATATAAAAACTTATCGATCGGTTTGAACACGTCTTTAATTTTCGGTAAGATCGAAAAACGTCAGACCCTGACCACGATGATCGAAGGTAGTAAAATTATCAAAACCAGTGAAAACAATCGTATTCACGATGTTTTGTTTACCCCCGGCATCCAATATACTTTGAATCTGTCTCCCAAATCCATTCTGACATTGGGATCGGCTTTCAATTTTACACAAAAACTAAGGTCCAAAACCGATTATATGGCTTATAGCGTCAATTCCAGTACCAACACGACCGAGATGCTCAATGATCTGACTTTAAAGCGGGGATATATCAAATATCCATTCCGTATTTTGAGCGGATTCGATTTCAGATACAACCGGAAATGGGATATTGCCGGAGACTATACGTTCCAAAAGATGTCTGTTTATGAAGAGTTCGGTAAAAATCAGGAACTGAAAGATTACCATAAAGCAGCCTTAGGGTTGTCCTGGACACCGGAACGGCTGGGACGTTATTGGTGGCAGCGCAACAGTTATATGTTAGGAGGCTATTTTATTCATTCCGGCATCGATGTCAAAAATGTAGATATCAATACTTACGCCATCACCTTCGGTTCTCAAATTCCTTTTTACACGGCCCGTAACGGGATCCTTCTCCTTGGCGTGGCATTCGATCTGGGAATCCGTGGAACAGAACAAAACGGTTTGATTCAGGAAAAATTTGCAAAAGTCCGTATTAATATCGGCTTCAATGAATTCTGGTTTATGAAGCGAAAGATTAACTAAACATTAACATGACAAGACGATGCCCGAAGCATCGTTTTGTTATTTTTATCCCTATCTTTGTATTAGTTAATTTTTATCACAAACTCTAAAATCATGAAGAAAAGTTTATTATCTTTAGCTGTTATAGCCGTATCACTATCAGCCTGTGACACAACACCGAAATACAATATCAACGGGACCATTACAGGAGGCGAAGCGAACAACGTTTATTTATTACAACGTCAGGGACGTACGATCGATACACTGGCCAAAGCTCCTGTAGCCGAAGGCAAATTCAAACTGACAGGTAGCGTTGCCGGGCTGACCCCAGCTTTTATCGTCGTTGAAGGACAACGGGGAGGGGATCTTATTTTTGTAGAGAATGCCGATTTTACTGCAAACTTAAATCTGGAAAATCCGACAGCTTCTAAAATCGAAGGAACTGCCACCCAAGGAATAGCCAATCAATATACCGCAATCTCAAACGAAATGGGTAAAATGGCTAAAGAGCTGAACCAAAGTTACAGGACTGCCTACCAGGAAAAAGATGAAGCTAAAATGAAAGAATTGCAGGAGCAGTACGAGAACTTGATGAAAGATTATGAAGCTAAAGAAGATGCTATAAACAAAGCGAATGCAGACAGCTATGTCGCTGCTTATATTTTAGCCGGCAAACTCTACGAATATGATTATGAAAAACTAGTCGAAAAATTCAATACCCTGGGGGAAAATGCCAAAGCAACAGAACCGGGAAAAACAATCGCCGACAGAATCCAGAAATTATCTGCAGTAGCAGTAGGCCAGGTTGCTCCTGATTTTACTTTGAATACTCCCGACGGAAAACCGCTGTCTATGCACTCTATCAAAGGTAAAGTAAAAGTGATCGATTTCTGGGCATCCTGGTGTGGCCCTTGCCGTGGAGAAAATCCCAACGTAGTGAAAATGTATGAGAAATTCCATCCGAAAGGACTCGAAATTCTGAGTGTATCTCTGGATGAGGATAAAGATGCCTGGTTGAAAGCGATCGAAGATGATAAATTGACCTGGAATCACGTTTCCGACTTGAAAGGATGGCAAAATGCAGCTGCACAACTTTATTGTGTAAATGGAATTCCTCACTTGGTTGTATTGGACGAAAACAATGTTATTGTTGCCAAAGATTTGAGAGGAGAAGAATTACAAAATAAAGTAGCTGAATTGTTGAAATAATTTAACATTCATTAGCATACAACAGAGGGTATCGTCAACACGGTACCCTCTGTTTTTTCGTACATTTACGGGAATATTTCTAGTTAGCAAGTACGCATTCCGGATATGAAAGAAAAAATCATTTTACTGTTTATAGGTCTTCTGGTATTTCAGGGGAGTTATTCCCAACCGGCCGAAGTATCCCGGCATTCCTGGGCCGATTCGGTCCTCCACCAAATGAGTCTGGATGAAAAAATAGGCCAACTCTTCATGATTGCGGCCTACAGCAACAAGAACGAAAATTACGAAAACGAACTGGAAAAACAAATCCGGCAATATCACGTCGGAGGGCTCATTTTTTTCCAGGGGAAACCGACTCAGCAAATCAAACTAACCAACCGGTATCAAAAAGCAGCGAAATATCCTTTAATGATCGGGATGGATGCGGAACACGGAGTAGGCTGGCGCCTGGAAACTGCGATGGAATTCCCCAAAATGCTGACCAACGGGGCTATCCGGAAAGATAGTCTGATTTATGCATTGGGAGCAACTATCGCCCGGCATTGCCAGGAACTAGGGGTTCACGTAAACTTCGCCCCGGTAGTAGATATCAATAGCAATCCCCGGAACCCGATCATCGGAATGCGTTCTTTCGGCGAAGACCCGGAGGAGGTTACCCAAAAAGCGATCTTATATGCTTATGGCTCTTTGAGTCAAAACGTGCTTCCCGTCATCAAACACTTTCCGGGGCATGGAGATACCGATACCGATTCTCACCATACCCTGCCTGTCATCCCACATTCCCGCCAACGCCTCGACTCTGTCGAACTCTATCCTTACCAGCATCTGATCGAAGCCGGCATTCCGGCGGTTATGGTCTCCCATCTGGCGGTTAAATCGATAGATTCGACAGGCATTCCGGCTTCTCTCTCCAGCCCGATCATCCAGGGATTGTTACGCCGGGAGCTGAACTTCTCCGGCCTGTGCTTCACCGATGCCATGAATATGAAGGGGGTAACCCAAAACTCCCAGCCCGGCGAAGCAGAAGTAAAAGCGCTGCTAGCAGGTAACGACATGCTCCTTTTTCCGGCCAATCTGGGGAAAGCAGTGGAAGCGATCAAAAAAGCCCTGGCCGATAGCCTGTTGGACGAGCGGACGATCGATGAAAAATGCCGGAAGATACTGGAAGCAAAGCAAAAATATGTATTACCGAATGTTTATCCGGCCGAAACTCCGGGTCTATGGTCACGTCTCAACTCTCCTACCGACATAGCTCTGAAGCAACAACTTTACCAGGCAGCCATCACCCTGATTAAAAATACAGACTCTTTACTTCCCCTCAAACGCCTGGATACCCTCCGTATCGCCAGTCTGAATTTCGGAGCCAGAGCAGTAAACAATTTTCAAACGACACTGGAACGTTATACTCAAGTCACTCACTTCGTAGCAAACAAAAAATTATCGGACGAAGAACTCCGGAATTTGCAAAAAAAGCTCCAACCTTTTAATTGTATCATTATTTATAATAATCTGAGTACGAATTCGGCTCAAAAAGATTTCGGTTATTCGACAGTCTTAGATACCCTGATCCGGCAGCAAACCGGCAAGCGAATCATTTTATGCCATCCGGGCATCCCATACGGTCTCGCTTCCTACGCTTCCCTCCCGACCGATGCTTTATTACTCAGCTACGAAAATCATCTTTATGCCCAACAGTATGCGGCACAAGCCATTTTCGGAGGCATAGCCATGACTGCCCGGCTCCCGGTTTGTGTAAATCCGGATTATCCGGCCGGTACAGGTATTCAAACGCCCAAAACCAGACTGAGTTATACCAGTCCGGAGATGTGCCGCCTGGATTCTGAAAAATTAGCCAAAATCGACTCCATCTGCCAACTGGCGGTCCAGGCACATGCCACCCCCGGCTGTCAGGTGCTGATTGCCAAAGACGGTAATATCTTTTACAATAAGGCCTTCGGTCATCATACCTACAAACAAACGACTCCCAACAAAACATCCGACATTTACGATTTGGCCTCCGTAACCAAAATCACAGCCACCCTACCGGCCATAATCAAACTGTACGATTCCCGGAAAATCAATTTGGCGGCTCCGTTGTCGGACTATTATCCTCCATTAAAAGAGACCGATAAAAAAGACATCACCGTACAGGAAGTACTATGCCACAATGCAGGTTTGAAAACCTTTCTGCCTTTATTTACGGATGCTATCGATCCGAAATCGCTCCCCGGACCTTTATTTACCAGCAAACGGACAGCGCACAACACCACCCGCCTGAAAGACAGGTTATATGTAAATCTCAATTATCGGTTTAAAGACAGCACGGTCTCCAATTCCCCGAAACCGGGCTATAAATACATGGAACCCGGACTTTATATGTTCCCGGCCTACCAGGACACGATCCGGTCCTGTATACTTCATTCACCGCTAAATCCTAAAAAAGAATATGCCTACAGCGATTTGGGGTTTATTCTTCTGAAATTCGCAGTGGAACACGTAACTGAAAAATCGTTAGACCAATACTGTCAGGAAGAATTTTATCGGAAATTAGGTATGCACCATACCGATTTTCTTGCTCACAAACGCCTGAATAAAAATAATCTGGTTCCTTCGTGTGTCGATAAACTTTACCGCAAAACGGAACTCAAGGGCTATGTACACGACCCTGTCGCAGCGCTGCTCGGTGGCATTGCAGGACATGCCGGTCTCTTTTCAACAGCCGAAGACCTGGCCAAAATGATGCAATTGTATCTGAACGGAGGAACCTATGGAGGAGAATATTATTTTTCACCCGAAACGATGGCCACCTTCAGCTGTAAAAACAATCTGTTTCCTAAAAACCGCAGAGGCCTGGGTTTCGACAAACCCGAACCGGATCAAACCAAGATCAATCCGGTCAGTAAGTGTCTCCCTTTGACCAGCTTCGGACATACCGGTTTCACGGGGATTATGGCCTGGTGCGACCCGGATAACAAACTGTTATACCTATTTTTATCCAACCGGACTTATCCCGACGAATTTAACACAAAATTATCTGAAATGAATATACGGACCCAAATACAGGATATTATATATCAGGCTTTGGAAGAAAGTAAAATCAGGTACAATTAGTTTTCAAAGTATTTCAGGCCCCGTTTTTATTACAGAAAAAATTCCGAATTTAGAATCATTCTAATGTATTAAAATAGGGTAAAGTTAAAGAAAAAGGATACTTTTGCAGGATTAAAGGGTATTAAACCAGTTATTAATAAATAAAACAAATTATGAGCAATTTTTTGACCTCTTCGATCGGAAAAAAAGTCATCATGAGTTTATCGGGACTTTTTCTGATTTCGTTTCTTTGCGTCCACCTGGCGCTAAATTTATTGTTGATTTTTGATAATAGCGGGGCCTTATTCAATCAGGGAGCTCATTTTATGGCTACGAACCCGATTATCAAAATTATTGAACCCATCCTGGCTATCGGGTTTATCATTCACATCATTTGGGCTTCTGTACTGACTCTTCAGAATCAGAAAGCGCGTCCGGTGAAATATGCCCTGAGAAACCAGAGTCAAAATGCCACCTGGGCTTCCCGCAACATGTACATTCTGGGAGCAATGGTGTTGATCTTTCTGGTGATCCACCTGTATAATTTCTGGTGGAACATTAAATTCCCGTCTTTGGGAACTCCGTTGTCAGCCATTACAGTCGGAGGTGTTGAAATGGAAGATACTTACACATTGGTTTCCAGCTTATTCGAATCAAGCATTGTATACTGTTTGATTTATATTCTGGGAGCCGTTTTAGTAGGATTACATATCACTCACGGTTTCTGGTCTGCTTTCCAAACTATCGGTTTCTCAAATGATATCTGGAGAAAGCGTCTGGAATGTTTAGCTTATTTCTTTGCAATTGTATTTGCAGTAGGCTTCAGCATTATTCCACTGTATTTCATCGCAGGACTGGGAAACTAATTATTTATGATCGATGATTGATAAATTCGGTTTTATCAATCTAAAGTCTGGAATCAAAATTTAAAATTTAAATCAATTTATTATGTCAGTAATAGATGCTAAAATACCTGCCGGACCGTTGAAAGACAAATGGTCAGCTCACAAAGCTCATATTGGTGTTGTCAGCCCGGCAAACAAAAAGAAACTGGATGTTATCATTGTAGGTACCGGACTAGCCGGAGGTTCTGCAGCTGCCAGCTTAGCCGAATTAGGATACAATGTAACCGCTTTCTGTTATCAGGATTCTCCCCGTCGTGCACACTCTATCGCCGCACAGGGAGGTATCAACGCAGCCAAAAACTATCCCAACGATAACGACTCTGTATTCCGTTTGTTCTACGAAACCATCAAAGGCGGTGACTATCGTGCCCGGGAAGCCAATGTATATCGTTTGGCAGAAGTAAGCAACTCCATTATCGACCAATGCGTAGCTCAAGGTGTTCCTTTTGCCCGTGAATACGGCGGATTACTGGCCAACCGTTCTTTCGGTGGAGCTTTGGTAAGCCGTACGTTCTATGCCCGTGGCCAAACCGGACAGCAATTGTTGCTGGGATGTTACGGAGCCATGAACCGTCAGATTCAGGCCGGTAAAGTAAAAATGTACAACCGCCACGAAGTGCTGGATATCGTGATCGTCGACGGTAAAGCACGCGGAGTAATCGCCCGGGATCTCGTTACCGGAAAAATCGAGCGTTTCGGAGCCCATGCCGTAGTGTTGGCTACCGGAGGTTATGGCAATGTATTCTTCCTGTCTACCAATGCGATGGGATGTAACGGTAGTGCAGCCTGGCAAGCTTACAAACGTGGTGCTATGTTCGGGAACCCCTGCTTCGTGCAGATTCACCCGACTTGTATTCCTGTACACGGAGACCAGCAGAGTAAGCTGACCCTGATGTCCGAATCGTTACGTAACGACGGCCGGGTATGGGTACCGAAAAAAATCGAAGATGCTAAAAAATTACAGGCAGGCACTTTAAATCCGAACGATATACCCGATGAAGACCGGGATTTCTATCTGGAACGCCGTTATCCGGCATTCGGGAATCTGGTACCCCGTGACGTCGCTTCACGTGCTGCTAAAGAAAGATGCGATGCCGGATTCGGAGTCAACAATACAGGTAAAGCCGTATTCCTGGACTTTAAATATGCTATCGCACAATTAGGCCGGGATACTATTGAAAAACGATATGGTAACCTGTTCCAGATGTACGAAAAAATCACCGCTGTGGATCCTTACAACAATCCGATGATGATCTATCCGGCTATCCACTATTCTATGGGCGGACTTTGGGTAGATTACAACTTGATGACTACGATTCCCGGATTGTACGCTATCGGCGAATGTAACTTCTCGGATCACGGGGCAAACCGTTTAGGAGCTTCTGCCTTGATGCAGGGACTGGCTGACGGTTATTTCATTCTGCCGTATACCATCGGCGACTATCTGGCCAAAGAAATCCAGACTCCGAAAGTCAATACCAATACCAAGGAATTCGACGAAGCTGAAAAACATGTCACCGACCGTCTGCGTCGTTTGTATGACATCAAAGGAACGAAATCTCCGGATCATTTCCATAAAGAACTGGGACACATCATGTGGGAATACATCGGTATGGCCCGTGAAGCTGCCGGTTTGAAGAAAGCCATCGAACTGATCGCCGAATTGAAAAAAGATTTCTATAAAAATCTGCGCATAACCGGTGAATTTACAGCGATGAACAACGAATTGGAAAAAGCAGCCCGTGTCGCCGACTTTATAGAACTCGCCGACCTGATGGCTCACGATGCTCTCGATCGGAATGAATCTTGCGGCGGACACTTACGGGTAGAATCGATGACCGCAGAAGGTGAAGCCAAACGGGATGACGAACATTTTAAATATGTTTCTGTATGGGAATACAAAGGTGAAGATAAAGCACCGGAACTCCATAAAGAAGAATTAGTGTTCGAAAACATCCAACTTACTCAACGTTCTTATAAATAAATAATTTACGATTTGTGATTTACGGTTCAGGCTTATACCCCGATCGTAAATCCGAAATCAAAAATAATATTGGTTATGGCAGATAAAATATTAAAAGAACTGACTCTGAAGATCTGGCGGCAAAAAGACGCTAAATCAAAAGGCGAGTTTAAAACATATAAAGTTCACAATATTTCTACCGGCACTTCATTTCTGGAAATGCTCGATATTCTCAACGAACAGCTGGTAGAACAAAACGAAGAACCGGTAGCATTCGATCATGACTGCCGTGAAGGTATTTGCGGTACTTGTAGTCTGTTCGTCGACGGCCGTGCTCACGGACCGGACGATGACGTAACTACCTGTCAATTGCACATGCGCCGTTTCGAAGACGGAGCTACTATAACGATCGAACCCTGGCGTTGCGGCGCTTTCCCGGTAATCAAAGACCTGATCGTCGACCGGAAGGCTTATGACAAGATTCTGCAGGCCGGAGGTTATGTTTCTGTCAGCACCGGTGGAGTTCCTGATGCCAATGCAATTCCAATTGCAAACGACAAAGCGGAAGAAGCGATGGACGCAGCAGCCTGTATCGGATGCGGTGCCTGTGCGGCTACCTGTAAAAACTCTTCAGCTATGCTGTTCGTGGCAGCAAAAGTTTCTCAGTTAGCTTTATTGCCACAGGGAAAAATTGAAGCTGCCCGCCGGGCTAAAGCCATGGTGGCTAAAATGGACGAACTCGGATTCGGAAACTGTACCAACACCGGCGCTTGTGAAATGGAATGTCCGAAAAGTATTTCCATCGCTCATATAGCACGCCTGAACCGCGAATTCCTGAAAGCAAAACTGAAAGACTAATATACATTGTCTTTATTTGGAAAAAATGCTATCTTTCGGGGTAGCATTTTTTTATCGGTAAACCAAAAGCCTGATATGCAACTCTTTTATCGTGAAAAAGGTATCGATACGCATCCCCCCCTCATCATCCTTCACGGCCTATGGGGAGCTTCGGACAATTGGCTGCCCGTAGCCGATCTATTGAGCCACCGGTTCCATGTCATCCTGCCCGACCTGAGAAATCACGGCTGTTCTCCGCATTCTTCATTATTCGATTACACCATTTTGAGCCAGGATACGGAAGAATTGATCGGGCGACTGAATTTACCCCAAAGGCCTTTTCTGGCGGGACATTCCCTAGGAGGCAAGACATTGATGCATTTAGTATTGAAACGTCCGGAAATCGTCGAAAAAGCGGCAATCATAGATATCTGCCCGCAAGCCTATACTTTAGACAGGCAGACTATGCACCGAAGCCTGTCGGAATATATCCTGACTACCCCGCTTCAAAATTTCCACCGACGTCAGGAAATACATCGAGCGGTCCGGGAATATTTTTCTACAGAAGAGGAAGTTCAGATTTTGCTAAAAAATATCCGAAAAACTCCTCAGGGATACGAATGGAAGGTTAATGCGAAAGCGATCCGGGAAAATCTATCTTCTCTGTTGGATTGGAATATACCCGATATCCGGTCTCCTTATCAGGCTGAAATTCTATTTATAAAAGCCGGACATTCGGACTATTTACCGGAAAAAATAACCGAAGCCACCCGATATTATTTCCCGAAGGCCCGGCAAAAGACAATTCCGGAAGCAACTCACCGGATACACGTAGACCAGCCTCTTCGGCTGGCCCACACTCTATCCGATTATTTCCTCGCTCCCTGATGTTTCACCTGCGCTTTTATTCCCAAAGGAATCCTCTGGAAAAATAGGTGACAGCCTGCAAATTGGCAAAGCTGTATTCATCATTGATCACATCCACGCCGGGTTCGAACATCAAGGCAGTCAACCGCACCTGATAACTCTCGCCTTTGATCAGTTCGCCGATCCGGTTTACCTCGCCGGAAGTAGTCGTATTGATCGTCATTCCGGTACTCGTAGCCGGTTGAATCCGGCTGACAAAATAAGGTTGTGTCAAATCCATTTTCTTTGAGATTTCCACCCGATAATAAATATCGGGGTTCTGGTATGAATTCCAGGAAACCTTCAAAGCCCCGGTTCCCAGTTCGGTAATCGCCTCCAATCCACTTTCACTCAAAGTACGCTGAGGCAGATTCTGACTATAGATGGTATCCTGTAACTTCAGTTGTGTATTTTTACCTATCCGCAAATAGAAACGCACTTCCCGTTTCTCTCCGCCGAAATCGACATAATCACCGCTCTGGGGTTGTCTCTCACTCCAAAAATACCCGTGATTTTCCACCGGGATAGATTTCCCGTCGGCAGGAATCAAAGCCACCTCTTTCACATTTTTATTTCCCCGCACATCGACTCCGATATACGTTTTAAACTGATTCCCGTCCGTATATTCGTTTACTAAAAAAGCGTCGGCAGTCAGTTCGCCGAGATACCCGGGATCGGTCGTATATTTCCGTTCTCCTTGCGCATTCACAATAGTCTGAATATAATCCGGTCCACTCCGCTGCACATTCCAAACTATAGAGTCTCCATCGTCCAGATCCATCGTAATCTGATTATCTCCACCTGTCCAGGTACCGATAGCATGTACCCTCCGTCCGCCGAATTCCATCATCTTTAAAACACCTCCTTTTTCAAAGCGGATCACTTCCAATAAATCGGACTGTCCCATCCCGTATTTATCCCCCAACCAGGCATTGTAATACCAATACTTTCCTGTCAATTCGGACATATTCATGATCGTATCGTCTTTTCCATCATCATCGCTACAAGCATACAATACACAAGCCCATCCGACTCCTAACAGTAATTTTCCCCATTTCATCATCTTCTTTGTTTTTAAACTAAAATAATCTTCAAATTTCAATTTCCCGTTTTAATAAATTATACCTTTGCAAGGTACAATTTTTATGCCGGGAATAATATATCAATCTATAAAATTAGTCTTATGTTATATCCTTTAAAATTTAAACCGATCCTCAAACAAACGATCTGGGGCGGAGACAAACTAGCTTACAAAAGTAACGACCCGAAAGTAAAAGAATCTATCGGCGAAAGCTGGGAAATTTCAGGAGTACAAGATAATATCTCGGTCGTATCCGAAGGGGCACTCGAAGGGAATTCCCTGCAAGAACTGACTGAAATCTATATGGGAGATCTGGTAGGAGATAAAATCTATGAAAAATTCGGTATTGAATTTCCTTTGTTAATCAAATACATCGATGCCCGGGACAATCTTTCCATCCAGGTACACCCGGACGACGCAACCGCAAAAGCCCGTCATAACGCCTATGGGAAAACAGAAATGTGGTACCTGGTAGGTGCTGACCGGGATGCCGAACTGATTATGGGTTTCAATAAAGATACCGACAAATCGGAATACCTTACTGCCCTGCACAATCATACACTGCCTGTTCTGCTGAACACCGAGAAAGTCGAAAAAGGAGACTGTTTTTTCATTCCGGCAGGTACGGTACACGCTATCTGCAAAGGCTGTTATATCGCAGAGATACAACAAACATCGGATATCACCTACCGGATTTACGATTATGACCGGCGGGATAAGAACGGTAATCCACGAGAACTGCATACCGAATTAGCTACCGATGTGATCAATTTCTGTGAACAAAAACAGCACAGCATCCATTATCATCAGCACGAAAATCATACCGAAGAACTGGTCAGCTGTAATTATTTTACGACAAATTATCTGAAATTCGACAAAGAAGTAGAAAAAGATTATATCGAGCTGGACTCTTTCGTTATTTATATGTGTCTGGAAGGTAATTTTACCCTGGTCTACGATGTCGATAAAACCGTGAAAGTAAATAAAGGAGAAACCATATTAGTCCCTGCAATCCTAAAAAACCTGTTTTTAATACCGGAAACAGAAGCTGAAATACTGGAAATTTATATCAGGTAAAATATAGGTTAGAAGGCAAAAAGCTATAGGCAAAAAAAAGAATTTCTCTTAAGTGCCTATAGCTTTTTGCTTTTAGCTTTTTAATTCATTTCCATATGTTCCTGATCGGTCAATTTTTCGCAATAATGACATTTCAGGACGATCGGTGAATCCTTGACTACGGTAAACTTCGTTCTTACCTTTTCGTGATTGGTAATACATTTGGGATTCATACATTTGACGATTCCTTCAACCTTTTCCGGTACATTAACTGTCTTTTTCTCCACGACATCATAATCCCGGATGATATTGATTTTTGCAGAAGGAGCGACCAAAGCTAATTTGTTTACTTCATCATCTTCCAGAAATTTATCCCAGATTTTGATGATTGCTTTCTTTCCCAATTTACTACTCTTCAAATTAGCGCCGAAGGTCATTGCATTATCCATACCAGTGATTCCCAATACGTTGATCACATCGAATAATTTATCTGCCGGAATATGGTCGATCACTGTTCCGTTTTCTATAGCGCTTACTTGTAATTCTTTCTTTGCCATAATAAATCCTATTTATAATTTCAACATTTTGGTTTCCGATTTACGATTTTATCCTAAACCGTAAATTGCAAATCCTCCATTATTTCAATCCCAAAGCCTTGGAAATAATAGCCTGCCGTGCAAACACACCGTTACGGGCTTGTTCGAAGTAATAAGCTTTCGGATTTTCATCCACATCGACATCGATCTCATTTACACGAGGCAGCGGATGCAGGATACGCATATTCTCTTTTGCATTAGCCAACATAGCATTTCTCAGGATATACACATTTTTTACTTTTTCGTACTCCAATGGATCGGCGAATCGTTCCCGTTGTACACGGGTCATATACAGAATATCGGCTTTACCGATCACTTCGTCCAGTTCGGTATGTTCATAATAAGGGATATTCAATGCTTTTAAATGCAGTTTATAAGCTTCCGGCATCTGCAAGGATTCAGGAGCGACAAAATGGAACGTCGGATGGAAATGACTCATAGCTTGTAATAAAGAATGTACCGTCCGTCCGTATTTCAAATCCCCGACCATACAAATATCCAAATTTTCCAAAGTCCCCTGAGTTTTGTAAATGGAATAAAGATCGAGCATTGTTTGCGAAGGATGTTGGTTTGCTCCGTCTCCGGCATTTACCACAGGATGAACCGCAACTTCACTGGCATATCTCGCAGCCCCTTCTACCGGATGCCGCATCACGATCAAGTCAGCATAATTATCTACCATCTTGATCGTATCCTTCAGAGTCTCTCCCTTGGTGACACTCGAAGAAGAAGCATCTGTAAAACCGATAATACGCCCCCCCAAACGGTTGATCGCAGTCTCGAAACTCAACCGGGTACGGGTAGAAGGTTCAAAAAATAAGGAAGCCACTACTTTACCTTCCAATAAACGCTGATTCGGATTGGCTTCGAATTCAGAAGCCAGTTTCAGTACTTCCAGAATCTCTTCTTTGCTGTAATCTTCGATGGATACTAAGCTGTGTGTGTTCATATCGCTATATTTAATGTTTGTTGACTAACAGACAAAAAAAAACCAACAAGTCTAACGACAATGTTGGTTTAATAAATCTTTATCAATAAATCGGCGATTCTGTCTGAAATGCTCGACAGTATGTTTAAAAATTCCGATATACAGATGTTCTGATTTCATATCAGAGCTCAAAAGTATATAAAAATTTTATATCCGTAAAATTTTTATCGCTCAAAAATGAAAAATTCCGAAAAATAGCCGTAACCCTCACCCCAACTGTACGATCCGATCGACAATATCGTGAGCGACTTCCTTTTTACTTTTCAGTTCATATTGCCATTGCACCTCATTCCGGTCGATGATAGTCACCTTGTTGGTATCATAACCGAAACAGGCATTGCTATCTTTCAAACTATTCAAAACGATCAGGTCGAGATTCTTTTTGTGCAGTTTCCGCAGGGCATTTCCTGTTTCATCGTCCGTTTCGAGGGCAAACCCCACCAATACCTGTCCCTTTTGTTTCCGGCGCCCCAATTCGGCCGCAATATCACAGGTCGGCTTCAATTTCAACACCAGCTCTTCTTCCCCTCTTTTTAACTTCAGGCCTGCCTTCCGGTCGGGAGTAAAATCGGCCACAGCCGCACAGGAAACGATAATATGACTGTCTTCCGCATAGTTCATCACCTGTTCGAACATCTCCGCAGCCGATTCTACATTTATCCGCCGAATCGCCGGATGTTCGGTTTGCCGGGAAACAGGTCCGGCGACCAAAACCACTTCAGCTCCCCGGGCAGCGAACTCCTCAGCCAAGGCAAACCCCATCTTACCCGAAGAGTAATTCCCGATAAAACGGACCGGATCGATCTTTTCATAAGTAGGCCCTGCCGTCAACAATACCTTTTTACCCAGCAGATCACCCTGTCGTTCAAAATAACGATGGATAGAAGCGACGATCTCTTCCGGTTCAGCCATTCTTCCCTTGCCCACCAAACCGCTTGCCAGTTCACCGGCAGCAGGCTCGATCACCCGAACCCCGTAACTTTGAAGAATGTGCAGGTTCTGTCGGGTAGCAGGATGACGATACATATCCAGGTCCATCGCCGGAGCAACCATTACCGGACATTTGGCCGACAAATAGGTTGTCAGCAACAAATTATCGGCTATACCGTGGGCCATCTTTCCCAAGGTATTCGCTGTCGCCGGAGCAATCAGGTATAAATCGGCCCAAAGCCCCATATCCACATGAGAATGCCAATCTCCGTTTTCCGGATTATAAAACTCTACCATCACCGGATGTTTGGACAATGTAGCCAAAGTCAATGGAGTAATAAATTGTTTGGCCAATTCCGTCATCACCACCTTTACTTCTGCCCCTTCTTTCACTAACAGACGCACCAGAGAAGCCGCTTTATATGCTGCTATACTACCGGTTATCCCAACGATAATATGCTTTCCTTTCAACATCGTGAAAAAACAATTATTTCTAGATTTATGAATTACGAGTTTTCTTATTAACTAAAAATGTACCAATGTATCCTCCTTATTATCGGTACATTGGTACATTTACAAAACTGTACATTAAAATCACTGTTTAGAGCGATTTTTTCTCTTCTGTTTTTTTCTCCGTTGCCGGATTTCTGAAATAGATCTGCCCATCTTCGAATTCCTGGGTAGCAATAAGCACCGGTTTTGGGATCCGCTCATAAAATTTGGAGATTTCAATCTGTTCCCGATTTTCAAAAATCTCTTCCAGATTATCGGTATAAGAAGCAAACTCCTGCAACTTACGACTCAGTTCCTCCTTCATCTCGACGGCAATCTGATTAGATCTTTTGGCAATAATGGCCACAGCCTCATAAATATTATTATCGGCTTTTGCAGCCAATACGGCAGGGTTCCGTGTAATGGTGTTATTAGGTGCTTTCACCTTTTTAAAATCTACCATAATTGATTTATGTATTAATATTTATCTAATTAATCTTCAAACTTATAATTTTCCAAATAGGCCTCGATATCCTCATACATCTTCTTTACGTCGGCAGCATATCTGCTGTTCGGATATTCATCGGCAAAGTAATAATACTCTTCCCGGGCATTGTTATATCGTTCCACTTTCTTATCTTCGACACTATTCACCGCCATCTGATATTTCGATACGAACAACATATACATAATCTCTTCCCGGTATTTGGAGCCCGGATAATCCTTCAGACAATTCTGCAAACTGATAACAGCCGCTTTGTAATGTTCACGCAGGTAATAGTTTTTCGCACTCAAATAAGCTTTGTAAGAAAGCTTATCCCGCATTTCATCCATATAGGTATTTACCTTATCTTTTCGCATACTATACGGATAACGACTCAGATAAAGCTGGAATTCCCGGATAGCTTTTTCGGTAACCTGCTGATCCAAACGTGGTTTCGGGGAAGCTTTATAATCGCAAAATCCCATCATATAAAGACATTCTTCAGCAAATGAACTTTCCGGATAAGTCTGGATGAACTGCTTGAATAAATCGGAGGCAATCTGATAATCTTTCATATTATAACTACAAAAAGCCCGGTAATAAGCAATATTCTGAGCTTT
The DNA here is from genome assembly GCF_985060555.1 of Odoribacter sp. NCBI lineage: Bacteria > Pseudomonadati > Bacteroidota > Bacteroidia > Bacteroidales > Odoribacteraceae > Odoribacter > Odoribacter sp. The sequence goes on from NZ_CFKYFN010000037.1 coordinate 33,968, forward strand.
TGCCTGCCCGACAAATACAGAACGGACACCATCCAACAAATTCATTGCTCTCTGATAATCGCCCTTGTTATAATACTCGATCGCTTTTTTATAGACCAGGTTGTAATCATTGCTTTTCAGCAGGCTCTGATACTCCCCGCAAGACGTCATAAGCACAATTACCAGTAAAAATCCCCAAAATTTCTTCATAAACGGAACGCTTTTTTTGCATCATGCAAAGATAGAGGAAAAAACAAAAAGTAAAAAGTAAAAGGTAAAAACTTTTCTGAGCTTCATTACTTTCAAGTATTTTTAATATTTACTCTCCACTTTTCACTAACCCTTCATACGCATTCTTCTGCCTACTCTAAGTAATTATACGTATTATGGTACATCTTTTACCTTTAACCTTTTACCTTTAGCCTTTATTTATTATTTTTGCCAAGTTAAAATACAGTATTCTACAAATTTTCAAAATATTATCGACGTGGACATTTTTGAAAGAGTAAAAAAACAAAGAGGTAATATCGGCCAGTATGCCAAAGAAGCACACGGCTATTTCGCATTTCCGAAATTGGAAGGAGAAATCGGTCCCCGGATGATGTTCCGCGGGAAAGAAGTGTTAAATTGGAGTTTGAACAACTACATCGGTCTGGCAAACGATCCGGAAGTCCGGAAAGTCGATGCAGAGGCAGCCGCTCAATGGGGGCTGGCTTATCCGATGGGAGCCCGTATGATGAGCGGTCAGACTTCCCGCCATGAATACCTGGAATCACAGTTAGCCGATTTTGTCGGTAAACCGGATGCATTCCTGTTAAATTTCGGCTATCAGGGCATGATTTCTATCATCGACTCACTGACTTCACGTTTCGACTGTATCGTTTATGACGCGGAGTCCCATGCTTGTATCATGGACGGTTTGCGTCTGTCGCCGGCCAAACGTTATGTATACGTACACAACGATATGAGCAGCCTGCGCAAACAGCTCGAACATGCCACGAAATATGTAGCGACGACCGGTGGAGGTATTCTGGTGGTTACAGAAGGCGTATTCGGCATGGCAGGAGATTTAGGTAAATTGGATGAAATCACTGCTTTAAAATCCGAATTCAATTTCCGCCTGCTGGTCGACGATGCCCATGGATTCGGAACAATGGGACCGACAGGTGCCGGTACAGGTGAACATTTCGGTGTTCAGGATAAAGTGGACCTTTATTTCGGTACTTTTGCCAAAGCTATGGCAGGTTTCGGCGCTTTCGTCGCCACAGATGAAGATGTATGTATGTCTTTACGTTATACCATGCGTTCACAAATGTTCGCAAAATCCCTGACTATGCCGATGGTCGAAGGAGCGATCAAACGTCTCGAGATGCTGAAAAGCCAACCGGAAAGACGCGAAAAGTTGTGGACCATCGCTCATGCTTTACAAAACGGTCTTAAAGCAGACGGTATGAATATCGGTATCACCAACTCGATGGTTACTCCGGTATATCTTTCCGGTAGTGTTGCCGAAGGGATGCAAGTCGTATTCGACCTGCGTGAAAATTACAATATTTTCTGTTCGATCGTCGTATATCCGGTTATTCCGAAAGGACAATTGTTGCTCCGCCTGATTCCGACTTCTATGCATACACTCGAAGATGTAAAATATACCATCAAGGCATTCAAGAATGTGGCAGAAAAACTGGCTAAGGGAGAATACAACAAAGAACTTCTGATCGACGCTAGTAAGCTCTAAAAAAATCAGGGATTAAAGATTCGGATCTATTTCCTCTGTTCTTTAATCCCTGTTTTTTACACCTTGATCATTTCACCCCCAGGTAAAGCCGGGTTTATCCTCATTTTTTATATTTCAAAACCTCAGGCATCAATGCTTTTATCTGCTCTATACGATGGGCATCCGAAGGGTGTGTAGACATAAACTCCGGTGGTTTTTGTCCCGATCCTGCAGAAGCCATCCGGGTCCAGAAAGGAATCGCCTCTTCCGGATTATATCCGGCAATCGTCATAAAAATCAATCCCAAACGATCGGCTTCCAACTCATGCTTCCGCGAAAAAGGCAAGATCACACCGTAATTAGCCCCTAAACCGATAGCAGTCCCCAAGAGTGCCTGAGTCGACTCCGATTTTTCTTTTAAAGCGTATGCAGCAGCAGTACTTCCAGCTTGTATCAACATCTGCTGACTCATCCGTTCGTTTCCATGCCGGGCAATCGCATGAGCAATCTCATGTCCCATCACAACAGCCAAACCATCATCACTTTCACAAACCGGCAAAATTCCTTCATACACGACCACCTTCCCTCCGGGCATACACCAGGCATTCATTTCAGGACTCTGTACCAGATTGAATTCCCACTGGTACCCTTCGATCTGCTTTTCCAATCCCTGAGATTTCAAGTAAGCTTCTACAGCGGCAGCAATCCGCGTCCCCACTTCCTTCACGCGACGGGTATCGTCTGTACGGGTAGATAACTTATTTTCTTTTAAAAAATCTCCATACGAAGTAAGACTCATCTGCATCATTTCACTTTCGGGCAGGAGTATCACTTGCTTCCGCCCGGTCAAAGGCACTGAAGCACACTGTACGAACAAGGTCAAAATCCCGACAATAACAGTTAATCTAAAGACTCTCATCGTTTCATCTTTTTTTTAATTCTCCAGGGTATATTGAGTTTAACGTTACATAAAAAAACAGGTTACAGGTTTAAAAACACATCCTCAAACCCATAACCTGTCCTATGCCATCCCTTTCGGGGAAATATATCTAAATAATCAACATCGCATCTCCGTATGTACCGAACCGATATTTCTCTTTTACGGCCAGATCATAAGCTTTCATCACCAGATCATAACCACCGAAAGCAGCCACCATCATCAAAAGAGTCGAATAAGGTAAATGGAAATTAGAAATAAAAGCATCCGGCACACTAAAATCATAGGGAGGGAAAATAAATTTATTTGTCCATCCATCATATTCGGTCAAACGGCCTTTGGTCGTTACACAACTTTCCAACGTCCGTACAACGGTCGTGCCTACTGCACAAATCTTATGACGTTCGTCTTTCGCATCATTGACAATTTTCACGGTATCCCCCCCCACAATAATCTGTTCCGAATCCATTTTATGTTTTGTCAGATCTTCTACATCCACTTCCCGAAAATTCCCTAAGCCAACGTGCAAGGTGATATAAGCAAAATCGATTCCTTTGATTTCCATGCGCTTCATCAGCTCACGACTAAAATGCAAACCGGCTGTCGGGGCAGCAACAGCTCCTTCATAGCGGGCAAAGATCGTCTGATAACGTTCTTCGTCTTCCGGCTCCACTTTACGTGTAATCGTACGCGGCAGCGGAGTCTCGCCCAGGCCATACAGCAACTTCTTAAACTCATCGTATTCTCCGTCGAACAAGAAACGCAACGTCCGTCCACGAGAGGTGGTATTGTCGATGACTTCCGCAACCAAACTATCGTCTTCCCCGAAATACAATTTATTACCGATTCTGATCTTTCGTGCCGGATCCACCAAAACGTCCCAAATCCGCAGATCCCGATTCAATTCCCTCAACAAAAAGACTTCGATTTCAGCACCGGTTTTTTCCTTATTCCCATATAAACGGGCCGGAAAAACCTTGGTGTCGTTGAAAACGAATACATCCTTCTCATCAAAATAATCGATAACATCCTTAAATACCTTATGTTCGATCGTTCCTGTCTTCCGGTCGACTACCATCAAACGACATTCGTCCCGATTAGCAGAAGGGTGTTGAGCGATTAATTCCGGCGGTAACTTATATCTGAATTTTGATAATTTCATCTCTGCACTATTTAAATTAAACTCTTATCAAGTCATTTTAACATCCTGGTTTATACCAACAAAACATTGGAATATCTCCTTCTGTCTTTATGGAAATACTCCTGGCCTAATAAACGGCGCAAGTTACAACTTTGTTTGTAAAAACGCAACCAAATCCTCCATTTTATTTGCATCTTCCACCTGAAAACTTCCGATCTTTGTGCGGCGTAAACCTGCCAAGTAAGCCCCACTCTCACAGGCCTGACCGATATCGTTGGCCAAAGACCGGATATAAGTCCCTTTACTACAATTGATTCTTAACGTTAAATCAGGAAGATTAAAATCGATGACCTCCAATTCATTCACCACCACTTGACGTGCAGGCATCTCGATCTCATTCCCTTTGCGCGCCTTTTTATAAGCCCGGTCACCATCTACCCGGATAGCAGAATACGCCGGAGGGACCTGAGTAATGACTCCCCGAAACCGCTCCAGTACCCGATCTAAATAAGGGCGATCGATATGCCGATAAGGGAAATCCCCTTCCGGCAAAGTCTCTAAATCGAAAGACGGAGTCACAGCCCCGTAACATAGCGTCGCCACATATTCTTTTTCCTGAGCCATATAATCTTCAATCCGTTTCGTCCACTTTCCGGTACAAACAATCACCAAACCCGTCGCTAAAGGATCCAGAGTTCCGGCATGTCCCACTTTGATCTTCCCACAAGCAGACTTCAAACACCAACGAATTTTATTCACGACATCGAAAGAAGTCCATTTCAGAGGTTTATCTACCAGAATCAGAGCACCCGAATGAAAATCACCTTCTTCATTAAACAATATCTTACACACAATTTTTATATTTTCGAACCAAACCGAACAAGCGTAAAAATCATTCTATCACAAGCCCGTTTTCACTGCTCTCAATGAACAAACAAAATGATAATGCCTACTACAAAACAATATACGGCAAACCAGATCAACTTTCCTTTCTTCACCAGATTCAGCATCCAGCTACAAGCTATATATCCGGAAATAAAAGCAGCCAGGAAACCGACAACCAGCGCCAACATCGAAATACCACTCTCTGCAGGTGCAAAACCACCTTTCATCATGTCCAGAAAAGCCTCTCCCAAGATAGGTACCAACACCATCAAAAAAGAAAATCTCGCTACATTTTCTTTATTATTCCCCAGTAGAATCCCCGTAGCGATGGTGGAACCGGAACGGGACAAACCAGGCAATACGGCACAAGCCTGAGCCACTCCGATGATAAAAGCATCCCGAAAAGATATATCCGTCTTTAAACGGGGACGAGCGTAGTAAGCAAAGGCCAACAAACAGGCAGTAATTAAAAGAGCAACTCCCACGACCAATAATCCGGAACCGAAGAGAGCTTCCACATAATCTTTAAAGAAAACACCTACAATAGCCACAGGAATCATAGATAATGCGATTTTGGCAATATAAATGGTTTCCGGATTCCAGGAAAACCGAAAAAGACCTTTCAAAAGATCCCAAATCTCATTCCGCAACACCACAATCGTACTACAAACGGTCGCCGCATGAACGGCCACTGCAAAAGTCAGATTTTCTTCTCCCTGTATGCCGAAAAGCGTACTGAAAATCTGAAGATGCCCGGAGCTACTAACGGGCAAAAATTCTGTCAATCCCTGAATCAATCCAAGGACCAATGCTTCTAACCAAGTCATCATTTCTTATCCAACAATTTTATACCTAATCTTTCGTCCCTTCTTCCATTTCCTTTTTAGGCTTCCGCATAATCGCCCAAAAAACAAATCCAAAACCGATCAACACCACAATCGGAGCCAGCGTGATCCGACGGAAACTAAAAATATCATAATTAAACTCAGCCGGATTATCGGAACCTCCCCCCATCATCAAAATAAATCCCAGAATGATGATCCCGAAACCGATCAAAATCATCTTATAACTACTCACAGGAATCGGGAAATCGATCTTTTTTCCGGAAGTAGTATTTTTCAAATTATTCTTCACCATATTTTTAGTTTTGTTTTAATTGTACAAATCGTTCATGTCTTTATTCAGATATCTGGCAACCGACATCCAGGAAGAAACCAAAGAAAGCAATATACCGCAAACCATAACAAAAGCAACCATGATAATGATCAATTCTTTATTCATCAGATTGACTACACTCCCCACTTCTTTTTGCAAAAAGAATATGGCAGCCAAAAGAATCAGATTAGCGATCATACTCCCAAAGAAACCGAACCAAACACTATTTTGAATAAAAGGCTTACAAATAAAGAAAGGTTTTGCCCCGACAAGCTGCATCGTTTTAATCAGAAAACGCTGCGAATATACGGACAAATGGATGGTATTCCGGATCAAGGTAAAAGAAATCAGCATCAGTGCAGCCCCTGCTATCAACAGGATCAGACTGATACGCCGAACATTTTCATTGATCATATGCACCAAAGACTTCTGATAAGACACCTCCTGCACCAATTCGTTTTTTAATAAGCTCTTCTCGATAACAGTCAAGGAATCGTTATTGGCGTAAACGGGATTCAGCTTGATTTCTACCGAAGGCAAAAGCGGGTTATACCCCAATACGCCCTCGAAATCTTCCCCCAACTCCTCTTTAAATTCACGGGCAGCCTCCACTTTACTAATAAATACCGAAGACGAGACAAAAGGCTTTGTGTCCAGAATCTTTTGCATCTTTTTGATCTCGGCTTCATTTACATTATCCTTGACAATAATAGAAAAACCGATATTTTGTTTTACATGATCAGAAACCAATTTTGCATTCAGCAAAATGAACACTAAAATACCAACGACAACCAAAACCAGTGATATACTGAGTGTTGACACAAAATAGGAGCCTGCAATTCTCTTTTTTCTCTGACCAGTCATCTATCATTTGCATTTAAAAACACGACAAATATAGCAATTATATCCAATTATTTTTTACAAAATGTTTGTACAAACTAAAAAACGCCTTATATTTGCACTCGCAAAACAAAAAAAGTTCTTTAAACAGATGCGAAAATAGCTCAGTTGGTAGAGCACGACCTTGCCAAGGTCGGGGTCGCGGGTTCGAGTCCCGTTTTTCGCTCTCTCGCAAGAGGATGCTCGAGTGGTGGAATCGGTAGACACGCAGGACTTAAAATCCTGTGGCCATTGCGGCCGTGCGGGTTCAATTCCCGCCTCGAGTACAATTAATAATCAAAGAGTTAGATCAGATCTAACTCTTTTTTATTACTATTTTATTTGTTTCAAAAAGTGATCCAAAACACATTATCCCTTCTATTCTTATTTCACAATAACAATTCCCCCTCCCGACAGAATCGTCAAGGAAAGTTCTTTATTTTTACTCAAAGTCACTTCCCGGGTATAAACATTACGTTTCAGGTCGTCATTATAAAGGGTCACCCGATTGCCTTTGGCAAACATCGGAAGTTGTATTTTCAGCTTCAACGGTTCTTTTTGGGCATTCACCCCGGCGACATACCATTTATCCCCATGTCTGCGAGCCAGAATACAATATTTCCCCGGATAGCCGTCGATAAATACAGTCTCATCCCAGGTAACAGGTACTTGTTTCAGAAACTCCAGGCAAATTTGGGAAGCATCGGTCAGATTATTAGGGGCTAAAGCAAAATTCTGTATCGGATTCTGAAACAAGACGGTAGTAGCCAACTGGAAAGCATCTGTTGTCCGGCGGATATTACCTCCATCGTTGGTACGATTCAAGCGTTTATTGAGGAAACAGCCTCCGAATTCCATACAACCGACACTATTCCGGATAAACGGATGCAGACAGGCATTGAAAGCCTCCTCATCACAAAAATGCTGCTGGAAAATCAGGTTCTCGGAAGCCAGTACTGCCTCACTTCCCACATAATTGGGATACATTCGTTCCACCCCCTGGGCAAGGTGCAACCGTGAAAAATAACCATCAATCCACAATCATCCGCATCGCTCAGAATAGCTTCGTACAACCTCATAGTCTCCTGCTTATCCCCTCCGAAAAAGTCTACTTTAATTCCCTTCACTCCCAGACTTTCGAGCCACCTCATTTCCCGCTTACGGACAATCGGATTGTCCATACAATTCACAGGACTTTGAACAATATCGTTCCAATATCCGCTGGAACTATACCATAAAAATATATCTACCCCCTTCCTATGGGCATAATCCGCCAAAGACTTCATCTTTTCCCGGCCGATCGTCCGATCCCACCAGTTATCTATCAATACATATTCATATCCCATTGCAGCTGCCACATCGATGTACCTCACCTGATCCTCATAATTGATACTTCCATCCTGCCACAAAATCCAGCTCCAGGTTCCACGCCCGAAACGATAATCGTGAACCGTTTCGTAAAGTGGCTCCACGACGTCCCAAATGACCGTCGTTTCCACAATAGGCTTCAGATTATCCCCTACAGTAATGGTACGCCAGGGAGTTGTACCGGGCAAAGCCAATCCCGGGGCTACCGTTCCATTCCCATTATTCTCTTCGGGCATCGGAAAATCAAGGATATATAATCCACCTTCTCCGGCATCACTCAAACGAGAACCACAATAGCGGCTGTCCACACCCGTCTCACTGATCAAAGCCCAACCATCACAACCAATACGAAAAAGGCAAGGAAAAGTATAACCATGTCCATATCGAGAAGGTTCGTTCATCGGAACATCCACCCTATACTCCTCCTCATAACTGGGTTTTGTACGCATCCATCCGATCATGGCATCACTTTGCGGACACAGAAAAGTAGTCGTATATGCCGGAAAATCAAAACCCGTCGCTTCTCTTTCCACCACACAACTTCCTGCCTCCTTTCGGGGAATTACATATCGGAAAGCGATATCGTTATTACTCACCCGGAAAACGACATCTATCTCCTGCTTATCAGCATTCGCAAAAGTACAAATCAACTCATTCGCCTGATAGTGTATCTCTGATTTCTTGATCTTGTTCTGAGTATATGTTTTATCGATCCGACTTGTCTTTTGCCCAATCCAATTCATATTCCGGCTAAAATCCCCGATATCGGTCACCACCCCCAAAGGGGAATCTTCCAGCATTATCTTTTCTTTGTAAGTGACAGAATATACCGGTTTTCCCTGCTTCAAGGCCACATTCACTTTCAGATGAGAGTCAGGTCCAATTACCTCAGTCTGCTGAGCCCATACCGGAACGGCAATCCATACCAGCAAGCAGTATTTCAGATATTTTTTCATGTCTTTAAAATAATTTACATGCAGGACAAAGATAATATCTCCGCTATACAAAACAAGGATTAATCCTTATAAATTAACGTAACAGTATTCTATACACTTTAATTTTCCGGTATATTGATCATTTTGTCATTACTTAGAACTGTCAAAATGGCAAATATCGGATATGGCATAAATTTTGTAATTAACAAATAAAAAGTATAATGAATTATCAATATTAAATATAAAAAACAATGATTTCTGAAAAACTACAAAATGCGATCAATGAGCAGATTACTGCTGAAATGTGGTCTTCCAACCTGTATTTGTCCATGTCTTTCTATTTCGCTTGCGAAGGTTTTGACGGCTTTGCCCATTGGATGAAAAAACAATCTCAGGAAGAACTGGAGCATGCCTATACCATGGCTGATTACGTTACAAAGCGGGGAGGAAAAGCCAAAATAGATAAAATAGACGTTGTTCCTCAAGGGTGGGGTAGTCCTTTGGAAGTATTCCAACATGTCTATGAACATGAATGCAAGGTTTCAAAAATGATCGACAATCTGGTTTCTATCGCTTCTGCAGAAAAAGACAATGCAACCCAAGACTTTCTGTGGGGATTCGTACGCGAACAAGTTGAAGAAGAAGCAACAGCACAAGGAATTGTCGACAAATTGAAAAAAGCCGGTGATACAGGTCTTTTGTTCATCGATGCCCAACTGGCTAAGCGATAAAGACCTCAGCATAAAAAACTGCCTGAATGATGAAGTGCGCCCTAAAAGTCGAACAAGAATTTTTAAGGCGCACTTTAAAGTATCAGACAGCTTCGTCTTCCTTATACACATCGGTTACTTCATCTTTTCAGATATTCGTATCAACTATATGGGAATAAAAACAGAAGGTTATTCGTAAACTTTACTTTTTACAATCACATTTACAGATGATGACCGGAGCCTCGGGGAAATCGACGGGAATCCAAGTGGCATTATTGAGGTAATTGGTTATAGTCGTCATACCGACCAGCATGACCAAATCAACCAGACAAGCATCCGTATATCCGGCTTGATAGAAACGGCCGATCATCTCAGGGCCTACCTTGCCCCGATTCGTAACCAGCTCACAAGTAAAATCCACTAAGGTATCCAACTTTTCATCCCAAGTGACATTTCCTTTACGGATCGCTTCGATTTGCTTATCGCTCAAACCGGCCTCTTTAGCCAAAGCCGTATGCGCTGCCAAACAATAAGGATTCTGATTTACCTGACTAGTCACCAAATGAATCGCTTCCGTCTGAATTCGGTCAAATACCGTAGAAACATCCATAAAATCCATAAATCGTTTCAAGGCAGTTTCGGAACGGGTCATGAAGGCATACACATTCGGAACAAAACCCATCGACTGCTTTAATGCAAATAGCAATTTACGATCATGTTCCAATACTTCTTCCATCCGGGGTACTTTAAAATCTCTTCTCATCAGTTATATTTTTGGGGATTATACGAAAATTGAAAAATAAAGTTGAATTTTTACCGCAATATGGAAACTTTTAAAATTGCTTTACGTTTATTTCACAGATAAAACATACCATAAATTGGGAGAAAAGGAAAAAAGAACGGTACCCGCAGGTATCCACAAACTTAATGTACGTTAAACGACAAAGGAATATGCTAAACTAACCCAACCAATAGTATCGTACAGATACATACGACAGAAACCGGAAATTATTCCGGTTTCTTTTTTTCCTGCTTCAGAAATATTTTCTTTAAATTACTTACCTTTGTATTCAATACATTATACTGCAACCATGAAAAATAAAAACATACTGATTCTGATTATTTCCTTCATCATTTTGCTCGTTGCCTGCTCGGCTCTGTCTATGAGTGCGGTAGCCAGTAATTACCGTTACACCTGGGTAGCCATGAACCCTTGGAATGGAGTCGAAGGTATTGCCTTTACCGTGGGTTATTTTTTGCATACCGGCAAAACCGTCAGTATGCTGATTACAATCGGCTTACTCCTCGTAATCTGGTGGCGGCTCTACGCTCTTATTCACCGGACCTTCATCAGATAATCTTCATCAGGAAGTCAATACATCACTCATGCACATTGATAAATTCATTTGTTTTGTGTAAGTTTGCAACTTCTAAAAACGACAGAGATCGGGTCATTTGATCATCCGGTAATTTCGTGATTCAGTAATTTAGCAACTCATCTATTATGAGAAAAGACGAAAGATATAACAAACGTGGTGTGTCAGCTTCCAAGGAAGACGTCCACAATGCGATAAAAAACATCGACAAAGGAGTATTCCCCCGGGCTTTTTGCAAAATCGTACCGGATTATCTGGGAGGAGATGAAGCTTATTGCAACATCATGCATGCAGACGGAGCAGGAACAAAGTCTTCGTTAGCCTATATGTATTGGAAAGAGACCGGAGATCTCTCCGTTTGGAAAGGAATTGCCCAGGATGCACTGATTATGAACATAGACGACCTTTTATGTGTCGGTGCAGTAGACAATATTCTGTTATCTTCCACGATCGGCCGGAATAAAAACCTGATCCCGGGAGAAGTCATTGCTGCCATTATCAATGGAACAGAAGAATTACTGGAAGAATACCGGAAACTAGGTGTAAGCATCTATTCTACAGGTGGGGAGACAGCCGATGTCGGTGATCTGGTACGCACGATCATTGTAGATTCAACAGTTACTTGCCGGATGAAACGGAAAGATGTCATCGACAACGCCAACATTCGCCCGGGAGATGTCATTATAGGCCTTTCTTCGTACGGACAGGCTACTTATGAAACCGAATATAACGGCGGAATGGGTTCTAATGGCTTGACTTCGGCCCGTCATGATGTATTTGCAAAATATCTGGCTCAAAAATACCCCGAAAGTTATGACAATAATGTACCGGAAGAATTAGTATATGCAGGGAAATGCCTATTGACGGACTGTGTCGAGGGAGTAGGTATGAATGCAGGAAAATTGGTTTTATCTCCGACCCGTACTTACGCTCCGGTAATAAAACAAATTCTGGACAAATACCGTTACCAGATTCATGGGATGATTCACTGTTCAGGAGGAGCCCAGACTAAAGTGATGAATTTTGTCGAGAATATGCATATTGTAAAAGACAATCTTTTCCCCGTACCTCCTTTATTCCGGTTAATCCAGGAACAATCGGGTACGCCTTGGGAGGAAATGTACAAAGTGTTCAACATGGGTCATCGTATGGAAGTTTATGTCGACGAGGAATTGGCAGAAGAAATTATCGCTATCTCAAAGAGTTTCAATATCGATGCCCAAATCGTCGGTCGTTGCTACGACAATGACGAAGGCGAAGGAAATAAGCTTACCATACTCAGCGAATTCGGGAAATTCATATACTGAACGGTAGGTTTGATTCGTAAATTTTATATATAAAACGAAAGGATGCCCGTAATAGAGCATCCTTTTATCATTCCTTCAAATCTTCCCGCATTTGCAGCAAAGTATCCATTAATAACGGAATATTCTCCTTTACTGTATTAAAAATAACATCTGCATCCACTTCAAAATAGTGATGTACAATTATATCACGCATTCCCATCACTTCACGCCATGGTATTTGTGGGTAATAAATGAGCAAATTGCCTGCTGTTAATTTATCCAGATTCTTTATACTTTCACCAGTAGCAATCAATTTCATACAAACTCCATCCAGTAATAAAGTTCCTGTAGCAGAATCCAGAAAATCATTAGTACAATGAATATTTTCAGTTCGTTGCTGAATGACTTCCAGAGATTCTATCACTTTGTCAAGCAAATGCAAAACTTTTACATCATACATAAATAGCTTCCTCTTGAATGGTTTGCTTTAATACCTCATCCATTTTTTCACGCACACGAACCAAATCTACCGGACGTCCCAATAAAGCTTCTAATTCATATTTGATACGAACTAATGTAAACAACGTAGGCGCCTCTCCTTCATAGCAAATATCAATGTCACTATTTTCAGTCTGTTCACCCCTGGCAACACTCCCAAATATCCCCATGCGTTTAATGTGATAAACAGAAGCATGGGTTTGCATGTAGACTGCCAGTAGTTGTATATATTCATTGATAGATTTCATAAAATATCATCTGGTTCATATTCACAAATATAAGAATTATCTGACAGTTAGACAATATGTTTATTCAGCCTGTTTTTCTTTTTTATAAAACTACAAAATCGTCTACTCTGTCAATTCGGGAAATTTATATACTGAACGGTAGGTTTGATTCGTAAATTTTATATATAAAACGAAGAGGGTAACTAAAAAGTCAGATGACAGATAAGTCACCCTCTTTCTTATTATTGTGGTAAGATATGGAAGGATTTATAAAAACATTGACTTTATAAACTTTATGGACTTTATAAATTTTCGACTGATTTAATCGAACATTTTTTCTATTCTTTTCCTTCTTTTAATATCGTGCGCATTCGTTGCCGGAGGTTCAATTGTGTACTATCGACTTTAGCTTTTCGCGAAGGGATAAAAAGATCCTTGTATTTCGCTTTCGTAATGCGGAACTTCATCTTATCGAGATTCCCTGAAATATCCACACCGGCCCGGAAAGGCAAAGGTGATTTCAGGATAGAGATATGATATTTAAAAGTCATATCGATATTGTGTTGTCCCCCGACAGCAGCCTTATAACGGTCGATTTCTACCAGAAAAGGGAATATCTCGATCGTCCCATCCTTCACCATTAAATCTACTGAAATACTATCGATCATATTCCGCTTTTTATTCTTAAACATCAGCATTTTCGAAATTTCAGCAAAAGTCTCCCCATCCATCAGCACCAGATCGCGGCCGTCCAGATAAGCCGCAGCCCTTAGAGTCGGCAAATCGATGTTCATGGCAGAATCCAGCCACGAATCTGCAGCAATGTGAAAATCCACCAGTCCCTCGAACGACCTCAGCATAGGGAAAAGCGTATCTAAAGAAGGGATCAGTCCAACCAGACTATCGATCCGAATGTCGTGCATCTGCAAAGCAAAACCGGCATAAGCCTTGGTGGTATCTGTCGCCCGATACAGAGCCGTGGTACTCATATTGGCAGCCGAAGAACGTAATTCCAGATCCGATAGCTGGATGCATTGATTGCGCATAACTACTTCTCCATGAATACTATCCATTTGCAATTTTCCAAACAATACTTTCTTTATATCGGTCTGGAAAGTAAAGTCGATACCAGGAGGAACCACAAACAAGCAATTACTTCCTTCCAAAGCAGTAGTATCACTGACAACAGGAACTTCATCCATATCGTCCACTTCTGTAGAAATCGTATCCCGGAAACCGGCTTTCACCTTCTCCATATAGGCCGTTCCTCTTTCCATCGCCCGCATCAGCTGATTGCAATCTATTCTATCGGAAGTAACCAGCAACTGAGCTTTCAGCTCTTCTTTCTTAAAAAACGACTTAGCCAGATTAGTCACATTTCCGGTAAGCCGCAAATCCGAACGCCCCAGATGCAGCACGGCCGAATCCAGCTGAATTTCATTCCGGTCGAATCTCAATCGGGTACCCGGCATCCGCATACGCACCGGAAAATAAGGCGTATAAGCCCTTAGACCGGTAAAATCGACGTATCCTGTCGGAAGCCAGATCTTCGTATTACGTTTACTCCGGACAGCCTCGACTTGTACCTCTGCCTTGGCAAAATTCAAACGGTTGCCCATAGCCCGCAAGCGCAAACTATCCACCTGCAGTTCTGCATTGATCTGAGGAACTTTTTTATTACGCTTCGAGGGCAACAGCGAAGCTTTAGCATTCGCCTGTTTCAACCCCACCAGCAAAGTATCACGGACGATAAACACCATCCGTCCCAAATGTAGGTTAGCCCCCATGGAAGCCACTACAGAAGTATCTTTCAATGGCGAAGTTCTCAGCGCCAGATAAGTCGTATCCATCAACAAACGTACCTTATTGCGGACATGGATATCCAATCCGGAATAACCGACCACTCCGTTCAATAAATCCGTTCCCTGGACAGACTTCGTATTCTTGCGGTTAGCGGCAAAAACCAGTCCTGCCGACTTAACATTCATAACGATACTATCCTTGGGGATAAAAATATTCACATCCTTCATTTGACCCCCCCCGCCGATTCTCAATTTCCCATAATCAGCATTCCGGACATCTTCGACCAGGACATCCGTTTTTAAAGAAGTATTCAGCGTACCCCGGCAAGTAATTCCATCCGCCAAGGGAAAGATTTTTGTCAATTCTTCAAAATTCACCAAAGCCTTTACTTCAGCTTTCAGGGTAGGTGCTGTCAACAAGCGTTCGGCATCGCCCGCCATATCGATATCGATACCTCCACCTTTCATACAGAAATTCCGCAAATTCACATAAGACTCCTGTTCTTTCTGCAAATCGATCAAAGCAAAAAGATCTACGTTCAGGGTATCGATTTTCGAAGGCATACCGGGATAAGCGATAAAGCCATCTTTGATCCGAAATTCAGAAGTCAGCAAGGGAATATTCTGTTGACCGTAAATACCTTTAATCTCTCCCTGGCACAATACATCTCCCCGCACCTCCACATTTTCAGTCTTATGCAGAATAGTATCGGGCACCAAGTCCAATAGTGTCTTTAATGTCGGAATATGTATTCCATACTTTAAATTCACCAGTAAAGTATGATTTACGGTATCTCCTCTTAAAGTTCCTCCGGCTCTGAAACGGATACCGTTTACATCGACTACGGCTTTCTCCAAAGTGTATAATAAGGAATCCCGGTTGATTTTCATACCGGTTTCTATTCCGAAAGCCAAACGGTTGACCAGCAACTGTCCTTCTTGCCAAAACAATACGTTTTCAGTTGAAAAATCCAGTTTCAGCCGAGAACGGCGTTTACCCAGATAGCCATCTACTCCAAGGTTTATTCCGGTCAATCGGGTATACAAACGCGTATTCCGGTCATCGAAAACAAGCCTTCCATTCCGGATTCTAACATTCCGCAAACGTATTCCCGAATCGAAAGTAGTGGTATCCGCCATCGTTGTATCTACAGTAGTCGTATCTGCCGCTATCCGGAGTATATCCCAATTGGGAACACCGGCCGAATCTACATAAGCATATATCTCCGGCTGTTCCAATACGAAATCCTTCACCACAATACGGTTCTTAGTCAGGTAAGCGATCGGATTTATAGTCAACAGACAAGATTTTATATTCATCAAGGAATCCTGCATGGTCGGCTCGCTATTAGCCGTACTATCACGGAATGTCCCGGAAATAACAGAAGCATCGTCCAATTGAATTCCAAAATCCGGGAAAGTAGAGAAAAAAGTCAATTCAATATTTCCAAAATGTACCTCGGCATTCAGGTATTCTTTTGCAGTCTTCTCTACCAAAGGAGTTAATTTTGCCGGGGTAAAGATAAAATGAATAACAATAGTGACACCGACCAAAATCAGTACCACTAAAGCTAACAGGCTCCAGAGAGTCCATTTCAACACCCGTTTTCCCAGTGACTTTTTCATCTTCAATCCACTAATTCAATAATTTATTTATAGATCAAATACTTCTCTCTGATTTTCTGAAACTCTTCCAATGGAGAACGCCAGGCAGCTCTTATCTGCTGCTCGCTCTTACCTGCCTCAATATCTTTTCTGAGTTGATCTGTCCCGGCCAATTTCTCGAAAAAAGAAGTGAAAAAAGGAGTTTTTCCGGTATAATTCCGATAAGCCAATAGTAACCAATCCACACGTAACCGTTGTCCCTCTCTCACCTCATCGTATTTATTCCTCAGGTCCATGCCATAGCATTTCAATCCCAGGCATTTGGGATTTTTACTCATACCGGGAATACTTTCGGGTACAAAAGTATAAGGCATACCTTTCAATTCGGGATGCCCGAATACCTGAAAGGGAGTATAGGTCCCACGCCCTTCACTGACTACCGTTCCTTCAAAAAAACAAACCGAAGGATACAACATGACCGACACTTTATCGGGCAAATTGGGAGAAGGTTTCCGGGGTAAATCTACCGTCATACTCCTATTCCATCCCTGACAAGGAATCACCGTCAAATCACATTTCTTTTTATCTTTCAACCAACCTTCTCCATTAATCATCCGGGCATACTCACCGATAGTCATCCCATAAACGACAGGAACCGGATGCATTCCGACAAAAGACCGGTATTTCATTTCCAATACAGGCCCGTCTACATAAAAAGCATTCGGATTCGGACGGTCCATAACCACAAGCGGAACCTGATTCTCGGCACAAGCCTCCATCACATAGTGTAAAGTAGAGAGATAAGTATAAAAACGGACACCGACATCCTGCATATCGAAAACAACCACATCCAATCCCTGCAAATCCGCCGGACTCGGTTTTTTCTTCTTTCCGTATAAGGAAATGACCGGTAAACCGGTCTGCCGATCCCGGTAATCACCCACCGTTTCCCCAGCATCGGCATCTCCTCTGAACCCATGTTCCGGACAAAAGATACGTATCAATTGTACCTGATGATCACGCAGGAAATCGACACTATGCTTATATCCGTCCCCGGTTTCCAGCACAGCAGTCTGATTAGCCACAATCCCGACCTTTTTGCCTTCCAACAAACTCCGGTATCGGTCAAAATGCTGAATACCCGGAGAAACGGCTTCAGCCCCTCCGATTATTCCACACCACAAACACAGAAAAAAAATGCACTCTCTCATTATCCCTTTATTTCTTTTCTTCCTCGGGGAAATCGATTTTCATAGAATTTACAATACTTTCCACTTGTCTCAACATATTCCGTTTTTTACCATCGGGAGCGTATACATAGCCCATCATATAGATAATACGGCTATTCTTTTCATCCAATACGACATTCAAAACAAACGGCCCCCCCATAAAATCATTTTCGGCAGTCCACAAACCTCTGATAAGCAAAGCATAATGAATTCCGTCATATTTATAAAAAGCAGCAGTCATCGGAGTCTTCAGATCCAAAGCCATCCAGGTACTATCCCGGGGCCCAGGAATATATTTCTTCAACTCTTCATTCATCCGGTCCAGGATAATCTGGTAATCCATCTGACTTTCATGTTCATATTTTTCTTCAAAAAAAATGATCCCCTTGCTATCGACCCGGGTCTCGGAAGAAATCCATACAAAATTCGAAGTATCTTTATTTATATAATATCCTCCGGGACAATACAACAGGAGGTCGTACTTATTCTTAAACATATTGAATATCTTCGTATCCGGTATTTTCTTGTATACCTCGATCAAACGGTCACGTTCTGCCTTGAGATACACGTTCATCATTTTATTTTTATTGGCATTGAAGATTTTATAAAATGCCTCTACATCCGGTGCACTGATTTGAAAAATCTTCTGAGAACGAGCCCAGGGACTCTCGTGAAACACGATTGAAGCCGTATCGACTTTATCCTTAATCGAAACAGTCAGTATATTCCGATGAAAACGGACATTTTTTTCGAAATTAGAAGGCGGAAGATTGATCAAATCAAAGACCGGTTCGCCCTGAGGTAAGCCCAATTGAGGCTGTCCGAAAAATTCCTTGATAGTATCCCCGACATGACCTTCCCACAAAGTTTTCGGCATAACGACGAGCAGTTCATTCGTAGAACCGCTGACAGGAGGTAAAGCTGACCGCCGGGCACCGCCACCTTCTTTACAAGAGAACAAAAAATAACTCAGGGTCAACACCAGCAGACTGACTAATATTCGTATCTTCATTTTATTATGATTTAAAATATACATTAAACTTATTCTGTAAAATCCCCGTATTTACTAGCCGAACGATCTAAAATCGCCTTTACCGATCCGACCAGAATTTTCGCTTCGACCATCAAAGGAAGCCGATATTCGTCTTTACTCAACCAAATCTTCATATTTTCGCCTCCTTTGAATACCTCACCTTCAACCAACAAGGGAGAAAAAACGTAACATTCCTGTTTCCGGCCGGCAATCTTGCTTTTCACCACACCCAGATAACGGATATACAAATCATAAATTTTACTATCGATCAAAATCCGGATCGGAATCAAGTCGTTTTTTTGGTATTTATCAAAATCCAACTCCCGGGCCATCCAGGCAACCGAAAGCATATCATAGGTTTGACCGAGTAGTTTCACCGTATCTGTCCGTCTGAATTTTCCAATCCGATGGATATCTCCCAATACGACAGAATCGTCATAATGAAATGTATAATCGAAAGTCTTATGATAATTCCCTTCATGAGCTTTTCTCGAAAATTCATAGGGCATAAAAGTATTCTTGTCAAAATGCGATATCAGGGTGTCCCTGATCGTGAATATCCAATCCCAGGAAGGTAAAGAATAACCCACAGCTTTTAAACGTTCGGCATTCGGATATTTTTCGGAAGTCGTCAACGAAAAATCCACCCGCCCAGCCTTGACCCAAATAAATCCCCAGTTATAATATCCGGTATATACCAACTCTTCTATAGGCGGGTATTTCGATTGGGCACAAAGCGACAGGCTTCCCCCCAATAACAACATCAATATCCAAATTTTTTTCATATCCTTCTATTTATCACTCTCATCCTTATACGGCTTCAACAAATTAAATTCCTGCTCAATATCAAAATTTTGTTTGACACTGATTTCGACAGGTAAATAAACGATTTCTTCAGGCTGTTGGTTCTTCAAATACAAACCGGTATCCCAAATTCCATTGCCATTGGTATCCAAGATCGCCCTAAACTTGTATTTCCCCTCGGGAATCAACGGGAAAGTGACCTGTCCATCCTGGTTGATAATTTGCTCCTGTACCACTGCATAAGAACGTTTTCCATTCTCAGATTTCCCATTATCCGACTTATAGAGTTGTAGAATAACCTGTCCCTGCACGCCACTCACATTGAGCATAATCTTCCCGTAAAATTCTTCCTGACGCACTTTGAATTTTTTCTCCAGTTTGTTATTATGCCGTCCATAAATATCGTTGACAGAAGCAGAATCCAAAGTCAACAGATATTCCTGCCCGGCTTTCCAGGAAGCATCGATATAAATACGCCGGATCTTCAGACTATCTTCTTCCAGGGTAAATTTCAGCGGCTGATAAAGTGTATCCACTTTCTCCGATATATGCAGATTCTCCAAGCCCGCCTTGTCGACCGGCCGGTTAAATTCCAACCACAAACGGGCACCCAAATCAAAATCGTTACCGGCATTCGATTTTATTTCCACAAACTCAATCGCCGGAGTTTCAGGTTCGTCTTTCCTGCCCTTCTTATTGTCGGGTTTCTTTTTGTCTTTAAATGTATAGCGGCTGGTATCGGCAAAAGTCGTCAACCGACCGGTACTATCTGTCCGCAAGTAAGAAAGGATAACATTCAAGGTATCTTTTTTATACACGGTAGAATCTTTAATCCACAAAGCCAATGTATCGTTTCCGGCCGAATGTTCCAACACATACCAATCCTCCGGTAGCGGTTCCGTCGACAAGGTATCGAACAAACGGGCCTTAAACTCATTCTTTCCCGGAATACTAAAGATAAAATCGAGGCGTTCCCGTTCCTTCCGGTCATCATCGGTCATATACAACTGGGTCAGCTTTTCCTGAAACAAACGCAGATAAAGATTGTTAGGCCCAAATCCCAGATATTCCTGTGTGACGATACTATCCCTCATCGTTGTGTCCTGCCCGACGATTTTATCGACAACCCGGAACGTATCTACCCGGGTCATAGTCATCACCACGGGACGCACCAAGGTATCCAGGTAAGCAAACATTTCTGCTTCGGGCGTATATTTATAATCCCGGTTATCGTCCTGAATCGCCACGACACGATAAATCGTATCTTTCAAGTTCGTCAAACGGAAAAAACCGGAACTATCCGTACGGGCGACATAGTCAGGCACCTCCAGCAAAGGCATCGAATCCGCCAGATTAGAATACAATTCGACATATACATTTAAAACCGGTTCGCCGGATTCCGCATTCACAACCTGTCCGCTCAATTCCAACGAATCGATTTCATTCCCGGTAGAAAATACATAGCGATAAAATCCCAAAGGATTTCCCTCGTTATTATCGGATATAGCATCTGCAAAATCCAAGGTATAAGTGGTATTCGGTTTCAAGGAATCCACAAATTCGACTTGTACATATTTCCCCTTTAAACGAGGCTTCGGTTTTTTCTTTTGAGGCGGAGAAATAATGAACTTCTCGTTAATATCTTTTAGCTGGACAAACTCATCGAAATAAATGTTCACCCGCTTTTTATCGAAATTTTTAGTAAAAGAGGCCGGTTCTTCGAGGATCACTTGGGGTGGGGTCGTATCTTTGGGTCCACCTTCGGGATATCCCCGGCTGGCACAAGCATAAATCACTACTGCCATAACTAACATAGCCAGCCACTCCCAGCTGAAAGCTCTATCGTCGTTCTTCTTCATCCCTATTATCTATTTACTCAGTCAGATCTCAATTTACAAAGATAAACTATATCGGACAAAAGGGGAATAGTTAAAGGGAAAAAAGTGAAAAGAAAAAATCAGACCGTTTGAGCCAGACACCCTAAAGAGAAACGCACATTTCCTGCCTGAGCCAAAACCTGCAAACAAGCACCGATCGTAGCTCCTGTCGTTATCACGTCATCGACCAACAATACCTTTTTTCCTGTAATTTTAGCGGGATTGCGCAACTCAAAAATATGCTCGACATTTTTAAGCCTTTCGCTTGCATTCTTCCCGGTTTGCGATGCATTGTTCCGAACCCTGAAAAGCACATCGTCATAAATGTCTACTCCTATCGTTTCGGCCATACCACAAGCAATTTCCCGGGCTTGATTAAATCCCCTTTCTTTTTCCCTTTTGGGATGTAAAGGCACCGGAATGATACAATCTGCCTCACATTCATTTTTAATCTTCTCTCCCAGCAAACGGCCGAGATAGATACCCAGAGACCGATGAGAACGATATTTAATCCGGTAAATCAAATTTTTATAGGGGCTGAATTTATTATAATAAAACAAAGAGAATAATTTTTCAGGCCGGTAAGCGGCATCGAAATTCAACAACACATCTTCCTGAATAGCATAGGCCTGATCGGAAAACGGGAAATCAGCCAGACAGGCGGTACACAAATACACTTCACCTTTCATCAGGCTTTCCCCGCAAACGGTACATATCCGGGGGTAAAACAATTCACAAACAGCCCTTCCCGAAGACAACAATCTGTCTTTTAGCCATCTTCCGATTCGCAATCCAAGCTGTCGTGTCATAAATTCAGGTTTTAGCCATCCGACCCCATCATATTCAACTTTTCAGACGATATCCTCTGAACCAATCTATTTCCATACGTGCGGGTAACTGTTTTTCCAGAGGTTCTTTATTGGTTCCCAAAGAGAAAACGACATACATCGGAACGTCCGGGATATGTTCGGTTTCCTCTTTCACCACCAGATCGTTTACCATCCACACCATTTTATTTTCCGTCCACTCCAAAGTGAAAATATAATAGGCATTATCGAGCTCCAGCTCTTTGATTAATTGGATATCTTTATTGACCGCTGTACGATAAGAATACACTCTTCCCATATGTACTCCATCGGCCTCACACTTCATGATTTCCACATGAGGCACCTCTGTATCCCCCAGCATCCAAAAACAAGAAGTCAGGGCACAACGATTCAGCTTAATCTTAGCCTCAAAACGACCGTAGCGCTGCCTCAAAGCAGTGGCAGAACTAATCATAGCAGAGGAATAATCGTATTTTTTCTCCCGTATTCCTACCTGCCGGTCCCAATATTTTCCGATGATCGATTCTTTTCTAAAATTCAGACAAACCGCACTCTCACCGAAGGTGATATTATCCGGTGAGTACAACTGCATATCCTCTCCCACCCCATAGGTATCGTTCAAAAACCGCTCTCCGGCATAATAACGGGTAATCCATTTGGTTTCATCCAGGCGTCCCTGATTGAAATCGTCTTCAAACACCAATTGCCATCTCCTCATACTATTAAAATAAGGGTCCTGAGCCAATAAGATATATTTAGCTATTTCGGGGCGCTTTTTCAAAGCATCGAATTCGCAAAGTAATTGATAATCTTCGGTCGTCTGATACCGGTTTTTATTCAAGAGATAAGCTCTGTTTCGCTTGAATTCTTCCGAACGGATATAAGTTTCCAAATGCGTAAACTTTTGTGGCAAATCCGTATCTTTAACCTCACGGTATTCTTTAAAACGACGTAATTTCTCTAATTTGATCAAAGCAGCGATCTTCGGCTGACGAATAATTTCCTGATAAGCTTTATATTCGACGGCATGTAATTTCTTATCGAAACCGGCCGACATAACCATCACTTTCAGCTTCTGATACTCCTGATATTCAGGCAAAGCTTTTACCCGCTCATACCCCTTCAATTCTTCAGAATCGGCAATCAACAGATAAGATTGTAACTTACGCACCTTGAGCAAAGCTTTATATTGCCGTTCTGCTTTATAATATTCGCTGTCCTTATAAGAGAGCTGTTCGATTTCTTTCCGTCTTTCCTTAAACTGAGCACTATTTACATACTCTTCAAGCTCGCGATAACGTTTTAGCTCTTCCCCTTTTTCCACCCTCAGAAACAATTCTTCATCTTCACGGAATACGGCTCTGAAAGTTTCCGCTTCATAGGTCGTACGAAGTAGTTTATGCTTAGAAAATAAAAAAGAAAATAATCCCATACACTACAATAATTAACAGATCAGACACTATCACACATCAGATAGCAAAGTTAATGTAAAAAAAACAAAAAACCTATTTTACTGCTTTACAAAATTATAAGTGATCGTACCTTTCTGCAGCGCAGGGGCGTCCGGTTTTTCATTAAAACGCGAACGTTTAGCAGCATCGGCAGCCACCCGCCACAAACAGTCGTCCGACTGAGACTGATCTTCCAAAATTTTAGCTTTCTGGACCACACCTTTCGGATTAACCAGTATCTCGACTACAACTTTACCTCCATATTCACATTTAAATACCGGAATCGGCAGAAAACGGGCATACCGGTCTTTCAGATTATAACTGACACTACTTTCACCGGCATAAAAAGTAGATTTCAAAGAATCCAGTTCCTGTTCCCGTTTATCGCGATCATTTTGCAAACTGTCTTTTTGGTAATTTTTATCGCGTTGGGCTTTATAACGTCCGCTATTTCCTTCTTCTTCCAACTCCTTCAAAATCTCGTCCACATATTGCTGTACACTGGCATCCGCTCTCTTTTCCGGCTGTACGGCATTCTCATTGACAGCAATGGAACGCAACATGCGTTCGACCTCTTCCTGAGAAGTCTTTTGACGAATTTCCTCTTTTCGTTGCTGCTCTTCCTCTTTTTTCTGCCTCTCCTCCGGAGTCGGGGTATCCATAACGATTTCCATCTCCGTATGAACCTGAATCCGGGAAATTTCCATACTCAATAAAAAAATAGCCAGGACCAAGTGAAAAATCACGGTACCCATAATCCCGCGCCGATGCGGAATAATCCATTTTTCTATATATGCTTTAAAATTCATCTTCATTACTTCACGTTACTCGAAACGAATCGCTTTAATCGGTTTTATCCTGGAAATCAACATCGTCGGCACGACCAACATCAACACCGAAACTACCAACACTCCGACATTCAATAAAATAATATAGACCCAATCGAAATAAATCGGCACCGTATCCATATAATAAGTAGCCGAATCTAATCTGACAATCCGAAACAGAGCCTGCAAACCACCTAAGGTAAGAGCCAAAATATTACCTACCACCATCCCTTTGCCAATCAATCCGGCAGCTATATATAAAAACAATCTCCTCAGACGTATATTCCGATATCCCAAAGCTTTCAAAATCCCGATAAAGGAGGTCTTATCCAAAATCAGGATCAACAAACCCGACACCATATTAAAACCGGCAACCACAACAATCAGCGTCAGGATGATCCAAACATTCATATTCAACAGATTCAACCAATCGAAGACCTGAGGAGCCGTTTCCCGCAAAGTAGTGATTTTATAAAAATCGTCATCCTGATTCATGGGCAAGGTGTCGTCCAACTCCGCCTCCACCTCTAATATGCGTTTCATATCGTTCAGTTCCACAGCAATACCGGAAACCTCCCGGGGCGCCCAATTGTTCAATTTCTGTAAATGCCTGATGTCACACACCGCCAGCATTTCGTCATACTCCTTAAAACCGGTATCGTAAATTCCCTTCACCGTAAACACCCGTGCTCTCGGCGGATCTTGTACAAAATGTGCCGTAATTTTATCACCGGGACTGACATTCAATATAGCCGCCACAGCAACTGAGATCAACACCTCACGAGAAGGTTCGGCCTGAAAAAAATCAGGGTATTCGCCCTCCCGAAGATGCTTCCGGTAGAAAGAAGCATCGTAAGAGGAATCCATACCTTTCAAAATTATACCGTGAATTTCTTCCTTACTCTTCAAGATCGCCGGTTTTGTCACATAAGCATACATCTGCTTTAAATCGGACACTCTCCGGACCACTTCCAACAAAGAATCGTTCAGCTCGATCTCACTTCCCGAATAAGCATCTTCATGATCATAAGCCGTAATGCTCAAATGAGCCATAAATCCCGACAATTTAGTGGTTATCTCATTTTTAAAACCGGTAATAATCAGGATCGAAAGCAGCATCACACAAACTCCTAGCGCAATACCGGCTAACGCAATTTTTACAATCGGCACAGATACCGCTCCGTTTTGTTTTCCCTTCAATAATCTTCTTGCTATGAATAATTCAAGATTCACTCCGTCACCAATTAGTTAACCCGACAAATTTAAGGGAAAAAATTGTTTATTCATTTATTTAAGGATCGGTTTATTTGCCAAACAACGGATTCCCCCAAAATAAAACGACAGCAATCAAAATTGATTAAGCTCAACTTTAAAACACGTCGAAACTACTTTAAAAGGTAGCATTATTGTTGTACTTATTCGTCTTCGGTGATCGCGTTCGGAGACCCGGTCGCTTCCGCCGGTCAATGAAGGAAAGCCTTAACGAACCGGTCTGACGGTATAAAAACCGGAATCGGAATAGAAAGGGGAAAAATCAAACCTAGATTTAATCTGCAAACGATACAAATTTGATTAATTATAAGTTAAAATCACCATATCATTGTATTTTTTCAATTAATTTTTGTATTATTGTTTCAAAATGAAAGCAACAAACTAAATCATATCATGCAAAATAATCTGATTGATAAACAGCTGGTTGACACCACGATGGCTCAATGCGGAGTAAGTAATTTAGACGATGCTTCTATCCGCGACACGGTAAAAATAGCTAATCTACTGGAAAAAGCCACCGGCGAAAAATTCATCCGAATGGAAATGGGTGTTCCGGGTCTGGCTCCTTCCCGTATCGGAACAGAAGCCGAAATCGAAGCATTAAAACACGGAGTAGCCCAATTTTATCCGATGCTGGAAGGTTATCCGGTACTTTCTGAAGAAGCTTCCCGTTTTGTAAAAAATTTCATGGATGTCGATATCCGGCCAGAAGGAATCATCCCGACAGTAGGTGCCATGCAGGCATCTTATGTCGCTTTCATGGCATTGACCGAATGCCATAAGGGGAAAGACACGATTTTATTTATAGATCCGGGATTTCCGGTACAGAAAACCCAACTCGAAGTCATCGGCAAGCCTTATCAAACCTTCGATATCTATGAATACCGGGAAGAAAAACTGGAAGCTAAACTACGGGAATACCTGGACCGGGGGAATATCGCCGGCATCGTTTATAGTAATCCGAACAACCCATCCTGGGTATGCCTGACGGATTTCGAATTACAAGTCATCGGCAAACTGGCAACCGAATACGATACCATTATTCTCGAGGACCTGGCTTATTTTGCCATGGATTTCCGCAAGGATCTGTCTCATCCGGGTAAGGCTCCTTTCCAACCGACTGTAGCGAAATATACGGATAATTATATTTTTATGATATCCAGTTCGAAATTATTCAGCTATGCCGGCCAGCGCCTGGGGCTGCTCTGTATTTCCGATGCTTTATTCCATAAGAAATACGAACATTTGAAAGAACGCTATAAAGCCGACAAGCTGGGATATACCATTACCTATAAATTGATATATACCCAAACATCAGGTACCGCTCATTCCCCTCAATATGCCGTAGCAGCCGTATTGAAAGCCGCCAACGAGGGAAGGATCAATATATTGACAGATGTCAGGGAATACGGCAAACGGGCTGAAATCATGAAGACCCTTTACAAAAACGCCGGTTTCAAAGTCGTGTACGATAAAGACGGACATGAAGACGTAGCGGACGGTTTCTATTTTACCATCTATTATCCGGGAATGACAGGAGCAGAATTAGCTAAAGAACTTCTTTATTATGGAATTTCTTCCATCACATTAAAAGGATGCGGAAGTACCCGGGAAGGATTAAGAGCTTGTGTATCCCAAGTCGGACTGGACCAAATGGACACATTGAAAGACCGGATCGAACGGTTTGCCAAAGATCATACCCCAATCGAATCATAGGGAGTGATGATTTTAAATCCTTGTAGATTCACACTTTACAAACAGATTGTGCAAAAAAAAGCTAAATATTTTCTCACTCTTCGGGGAGATGTGCAGTTTTCAGCTTAAAATGAAAATAATTTGATCTTTTTTTGCGGATTTGATTTTAAAATGTAATTTTATACCCGAATTAAATAACAAAGCGTAATAATATTACATCAATATTCGACAAATTATAATTTATTAAGATTATGGCAAAATTCAGAGGAGCAATTGTTGTAGACACCGAACATTGCAAAGGATGTAGTCTGTGTGTCGTAGCATGTCCGACTAAAGTGATCGAGCTGAATCCGGATGTAAACGGAAAGGGTTATCACTATGCTTATATGAAAAATCCCGAAGCTTGTATCGGCTGTGCGAGCTGTGGTCTGGTATGTCCCGACTCTGTAATCACTGTCTATAAAAAAAATGTAGAATAATATAAAACTACCGAAAAAATGGCAGAAGTAAAATTAATGAAGGGTAATGAAGTAATCGCAGAAGCCGCCATTCGTTGCGGATGCGATGGTTATTTTGGTTACCCGATTACCCCGCAATCTGAAGTCATGGAAACCCTCATGCTGCGTAAACCATGGGAAGAGACAGGCATGGTGGTATTGCAGGCAGAAAGCGAACTGGCCGCGATCAATATGGTATATGGCGGTGCATCTTGTGGTAAAAAAGTAATGACCTCTTCCTCTAGTCCGGGTATCAGCTTAAAACAAGAAGGTATCACTTATATCGCCGGAGCGGAATTACCTTGCTTGGTAGTCGACGTTATGCGTGGAGGCCCTGGCTTAGGTACGATTCAACCTTCACAAAGTGACTACTTTCAGGCGACCAAAGGTGGTGGACACGGTGATTATCACCTGATCGTTCTTGCCCCCGCATCGGTTCAGGAAATGAGTGATTTTGTCGTATTGGGTTTCGAGCTGGCTTTTAAATATCGTAATCCGGCTATGGTATTGGCCGATGGCGTGATCGGTCAGATGATGGAAAAAGTAGTCCTTCCGGACTATACGCCGAGATGGACAGATGAAGAAATCGAAAAAATATCGGGCGATTGGGCACTGACCGGTAAAAAGAAAAACCGGAATCATCATATCATCACTTCTTTGGAACTGGAAGCACACCGTCAGGAAGTATTCAACGAAAAACTTCAACGGAAATACCGCGAAATCGAAGCCAACGAAGTCCGCTACGAAGCACTCAATTGTGAGGATGCCGACTACATTTTCGTAGCTTACGGTTCTTGTGCACGTATTTGCCAAAAATCCATCCAATTAGCCCGCCAGGAAGGTATCAAAGTAGGACTGTTACGTCCGATCACCCTCTATCCTTTCCCGACACAAGCCATTTCGGATCTATGCGCTAAAACCAAAGGTTTCCTTTCAATAGAAATGAGTGCCGGACAAATGGTTGAAGACGTACGGTTGGCTGTCAACGGAAGAGTGAAAGTAGATTTCTACGGCCGTATGGGTGGTGTTGTACCTACTCCGGAAGAGATCGTGGAAGCACTGAAAAATAAATTTAAGATTTAAGAGGAACGATAAGATGGAACTAACAGACATTATAAAAGAGGAAAACCTCGTACTCCAAAAGAGCAAACTCCTCACTGACAACGTTATGCACTACTGTCCGGGTTGTACTCACGGCGTAGTTCATAAATTGATCGCGGAGGTGATCGAAGAGCTGAACATCCAGGATCAGACCATCGGTGTTTCTCCGGTAGGATGTAGCGTATTCGCTTACAATTATATCGATATCGACTGGGCTGAAGCCGCTCACGGCCGTGCACCTGCTGTAGCTACCGCCATCAGCCGCCTGCACCCCGAAAAATATGTATTTACTTATCAGGGAGACGGTGACCTGGCATCTATCGGATGTGCAGAAATCATGCATGCTTGTAACCGGGGAGAAAATATCGTAGTGGTTTTTATTAACAACGCTATTTACGGTATGACCGGAGGCCAGATGGCTCCTACCACTTTGTTGGGACAGGTGACCTCGACCACACCCTACGGACGTGATGCCAAGCTGAATGGTTTCCCGATGAAAATCACCGAATTACTGGCACAACTCGACGGAACCTGTTATGTTACCCGTCAAAGTGCAGAGACACCTGCTGCTGTACGGAAAACAAAAAATGCACTGAAAAAAGCATTCCAGAATACCCGTTTACAAAAAGGCCTCTCTTTCGTAGAAGTTGTAGGTACTTGTAACTCCGGCTGGAAGATGACTCCCGTCGACGCCAATAAGTGGATGAAAGAACATATGTTTGAAAAATATCCGCTCGGGGACATCAAAGACATCTAAAAAAAAGGCAAAAAAGCAAAAGGCGAAAGGCTAAAAAGCAAAAGGCGAAAGGCTAGAATGCTAAAGGCTGGAAGCTAAAAGCTAAAAGGCTAGAGACTAAAGACCTAAAAATGTAAATTATTGTTTTTATGACAGAAGAAATTATTATAGCCGGATTCGGAGGACAGGGGGTACTTTCTATGGGAAAGATCCTGGCTTATTCCGGCATCATGCAAGATCAGGAAGTATCCTGGATGCCTTCCTACGGTCCTGAAATGCGCGGAGGTACAGCCAATGTTACGGTGATCATCAGTGACGAACGGATCAGTTCACCGGTATTGAATGCCTTCGACTCGGCCATTGTACTCAACCAGCAGTCTATGGATAAATTCGAGCCCCTGGTAAAAGCAGGAGGAACCCTGATATACGATCCGAACGGTATTACCCACCATCCTACCCGGAAAGACATCAACATCTATCAGATCGAAGGTGCCCGCCTGGCTGCTGAGGGAGGTAATCCGAAAATCTTCAACATGATCATATTGGGAGGATTCCTGAAAGTAAAACCGATCATTAACCTGGATAATTTGGAGAAAGGGTTGAAGAAATCTCTTCCGGCCCGTCACCACAATTTAATACCGATGAATATCGAAGCCGTACAAACCGGTATGGCCGAACTTAAAACAATTCATCAATTATAAACCTTTTTCTCACCTTACCATGAGGGAACTGCCCGGAAAACCGGGCAGTTTTTTTTATTTGACTACCCGAATCTTATTATTTTTTCACAACCTTTTTGAATACGATGTAAAATCCTCTTTCTCTTTTATTTATCTTTGTCGATTCATGATAATGTGGTGTTATCATAAAAACGGGAGAAAAACAACATGAAACCTTTAAGGAATAGTATCCATAAATTCCTGAAGTCAGCGGAAGTGACCTTCTTCGAAGGATTATACCGGGATTATTTCACGCGTACCCTGTTTTTTGCACAGCAATATCTTCCCGATCCGGAAGAAGCCCGCGAAATTGCTCAGGAAACGTTCGTTACATTATGGGAAAAAAGAACTGAAATCCGTCCGGACCTCAGCGTACAAGCTTTTATTCTAACCATTGCCAAACACAAATGCCTGAATGTATTAAGAAAAAAGATCGCAGAACAAAAATATAGCGATAGCCTGACAGCCCGGGAAACCATGGCTAATTATTCGGCTCTTTCCGACGAAACTTTCGATACCGTTCAAATGCAGGAACTGGAACAACTGATCGGACAGGCCCTCTCTGAGTTGCCCGAAAAAACGAGAATAATTTATAAAATGAGCCGGGACCAGGAAATGACCTATGAAGAAATCGCACAGGAAATCGATTTATCGGTCAAATCCGTCGAATACCACATGACTAAAGCACTCGCTCACATGCGGCATAAACTGAAAGACTACCTGATACTTTTGTGTTTCGGATTAATCCCTTTACTCACTTAAATTAAAAAAATCCAAAATTTTATTTAGGGTAGTTGTAGATTTAAGTGTATATTTACCAAAAAGATTCCCAATACTTATGAATGAAGAGTTATTACTCAAATATATAACGGGACAAGCGACAGAGGGGGAGAAAATAAGGATCCTGAATTGGCTGGAAGAGCATCCTGACAATCGACTGAAATTCAATCGATTAAAAAACACATGGGTCATAAGTAAGTTACCCGAGACCAAAGCTCCGGAAGCGAGCGTACTACAATACTCCCGCAAAATCCGCCACCGTAAACAAAACCGGCGAATCCTGGGTTATGGCATTGCCGCTTCATTGATCCTGCTTCTTTCCTTTCAAATATTCCATCAATTCAATGACTATCGGCAAGAAATCCATTTTCTGGAAAATCAGCAATTAGCCCAATTGGAATACCATACCAATAAAGGAGTAAAAGGACGGGTCACGCTCCCTGACGGAAGTATCGTTTGGTTAAATTCTGACAGTGAATTGAAATGCCCGGCACAATTTTCCGGAGACAGCCGGGAAATCAATTTCTCGGGTGAGGGTTATTTCGATGTAGTAAAAAATCCCGAAAAACCGATGATCGTTAAATTGGAAAACGGAATTCAGGTTATCGTCAAAGGGACTAAATTTAATCTGACCTCCTATAAAAACGACGATAATGTCTCTGCCCTATTACTATCCGGTAATATCACCGTCTTGCGGACCAAGCATTCGAAACAGGAAGAAATCAAAGTCAAACCCAACGAAAGAATTTGGATAGAGAAAAAAGAGAGGCAAAAAGTCAATCTGACTGTCCCGGCCGAGACTTTACCCATCCTAGGTTGGAAAGACGGTTGGTTGATTTTCGACGAGACACCGATAGCGGAAGTCCTGAAAAAGCTGGAACGTTGGCATGGCATGACCTTCGAAGTGAAAGACCCGGAAATTCTGGATCAAAAATTTACCGCCCGTTTTCACGAGGAATCCATTTCCCAGATACTGGAAATCATGCATAACGTCGCCTTGCTCCGGTTTGAAATAAAGGATAAAACAGCCGTTCTGTATAAGTATTAAGATTACAGGACTCAATTTTTTGAAAAAAAATGCGAATATCGATTTAGGGTATTCGCATTTTTATGTGTATTCTATATACATTAAACAAATTAACCAAATTTATATGAAAAACGATGTATCAGCTATTCCAGCCGGAAAAAGCAACTACCTGAAACGGCTTTTATTCCTGCTGGTATGTGTGCTAATGTCAGGGAATGCGGTGTGGGCGCAGCAACCTACAATCACCATTCATGCTAAAAATCAATCTTTAAAAGAGGTATTGAAAGAAATCGAGCAGCAAAGTAAGCACTCGTTTATCTATTCCTCGAGTACCATCAATGTCAACCAGAAAGTTAATCTGGAATGTAATGGTGTATCTTTAGACAAAGCTTTGGAACAATTGGGAGCCATTGCCGACATCACTTACTCCATTTCCAATCATCAGATTATGCTGGCTCCGGCAGGGAAACAACCGACTCCGGCAGCAGTAGCCGGCAATCAGAAAGGAGCTAAAGCCGGACAAACCATCCGGGGGGTTGTGAAAGACGAAAACGGAGATCCGATTGTAGGAGCCAGTGTTTTCTTTAAAGGTACTACAGTAGGTGTCGCTACAGACGTCGATGGGAAATTCACGCTAAAAACGACAGAAGCGGGCCAATTGCTGGTGGCCTCCTTCATCGGTTACAGCAATGCCGAAGTGAAAGTGATGCCTAACCAGGAAGTCTACAACTTCGACCTGAAACCGGAATCGAAGATGATCGAAGAAGTCATCGTCACCGGTTACCAGACCATCTCTAAAGAACGGGCAACCGGTTCGTTCGCCATCATCTCTCCCAAAGATATGGAAGGGAAATTACAAACCAACGTTATGGATCGTCTGGAAGGGAAGGTGGCCGGATTGACTTCGAACCGCGGGAATATTCAGATTCGAGGAGTCTCTACCTTGAATGGCGACAAGACACCGTTATATGTAGTAGATGGTATTCCGTTTGAAGGAGAACCGGGCAGCCAAACTACGCCATTGGATGTGCTTAACCCTTCGGATGTTGTGAATATCACAGTATTGAAAGACGCTACAGCTGCTTCTATCTACGGAGCTCGTTCCGCCAACGGTGTAATTGTTATCACAACGCGCAGCGGTTCAACAGGCAAACCGCGTGTCAACTATAACGGAAGTATCAAATTGCAAGGCCTCCCCGATAGGGATTATGCAAACAAAATGTCCAGTTCGGAATTGGTGGACTTCCAAAAAATGTTGATTCAAACTTTCCCGAATGTAAATCGTTATGATGCCAACCGTTTCCAAAACGATGTGCAATTGTTATTGCTGGATTGGAGAGACGGCAAATTAAGCGAATCGGAACTTGAAACGAAATTGAAACCCTACCGTACACATGACAGGTACAACCAAGTGATTGATGAATTCCTTCGTAAAAGGGCTATCACGCACCAACACAACCTTTCATTTAATGGTGGTTCGGACATCTACAAATACAATTTTTCTATAAACTACACCGGAACCGCTCCATACGAACGAGAACAGAAAACGAAACGTATAGGTTTTAATATCAAAAATACGTTTAATCTCTTTAAGTGGTTTACTTTGGATGCAGGCATCATCGGCAGCAATAAGTCCGAAGATTACGACAATGGCGTGTTGGGTATGAACTTGTTGAATGCGGGTACCTCTTCCTATTATATGTTGCGTGACGACGAAGGCAATCCGCTCCAGATGTACAATACCAAATCACAGGCAGAAATCGACCGTTTGAAAAGTATCGGGTTGATGGACGAGACCTATATTCCGGTCAATGAAATGGCATCTCGCCACTATACGGCAAAAAGCCGTTACCTGAACTTGAATTTCGGAGCCAAATTCAAGATTATTGACGGGCTGAACCTCGAATTGCGTTACCAGACGGAAAATACCACCGGATTCACGAAGCAATATGACACGAAAAATGCTTTGGATGTAAAAACTATGATTAACGATGCTGCCGTATTAAATCCAAACGGTACGTTAAAATACAACATCCCTGTCGGAGGACAGATTGTGCAGACCAATACGGACAATAATTCCTACACGATGCGTGCCCAAGTGAACTATAACAACACCTTTTCCGAGCGTCATGACTTACAAGTGCTTGTCGGCGCAGAACGGCGGAAAGTCGTTACCTCTCAAAACGGTTTCTACCGTTTGGGATACGATGATCAGACATTGGTGTACAGCGAAATCAACGCGCTTGACTTGAATCAAATGCTTCGGGGCACTCAAAGTATATACGGAACATTCTCATTCAACAACAAGACTCCGGGTTTCTCGCATGTGGACAACCGTTATGTATCATTTTATGGAAATGCATCCTATACTTTAGACAACCGTCTGACCGTGAATGGAAGTATCCGTATTGACCAATCAAACCTTTTCGGTACAGACCCCAAATATCAGTATAAACCTTTATGGTCTGTAGGTGCCCACTATGTTCTGTTTCAAAACAAAACCAATTGGTTAGATCGTCTTGTGCTTCGTGCCACTTACGGTATCAACGGTAACGTTTCTAAAAAGAACGGTCCTTACCTGATTGCCGCAGCAGACAGGAACAACTACTATACCAATGAAAGCGCATTCTATATCAAAAGTCCGGCAAACCCGTCATTGCGTTGGGAAAAGACCCAAGTAACCAACATCGCAGTAGATTTCAATTTATTCCAAAACCGTTTGAACGGCTCTGTCGAATTCTATAACAAAAAGAGTAGTGATCTTTTGGGAGACTTCTCCACCGATCCGACCCTGGGATGGAGTTCCATGTTGATGAACTTTGCCAGTTTGTACAACCGAGGTGTAGAAATCGTATTGAACAGTGAGAATATCAAAACGAATGAATTCTCATGGACTTCTAACTTCATATTCGGATACAACAAAAATAAAGTGCTTGAAGTCGAGACTTCTGATGAATCGGCTTACAGTTACTATAGCAAACTGAACACCCGTAAAAATTATGCCATGAATTCCATGTTCAGCGTTCGTTATGCTGGTTTGGATGAAAACGGTATTCCAACCGCCTATAACAAGAATGGAGAAATTGTAAAATCTGCCGACCTTTTGACCAAGGAAGATTTAGTTTACTCGGGTACTTACGAGCCACGTTTCAATGCATCATTTACTAACCGTTTAAGTTATAAAGGTTTTGATCTTTCCTTCATGTTTATCTATGCCGGCGGTCATGTAATGCGCGATGTAAAAGCAGGCATGTTGATTGCACAGCATCCTATTTACCGCACCTCCAATGCCGACCGCGACCTGATGAATTACTGGAAAAGCGCAGAGGATAACAACAATCCGGACATCAACCCGGCTTTTGCTTTCCAAAACCAGGCAGCCATGAAAGCAAAAGACCTTTGGAGTGCAGCCGACAAACATGTACAGAAAGGCGACTACATCAAATTGCGCGATGTGACTCTTGGTTATACCATTCCCCCACATTTGTTGAAAAAATACATGATTCAAGGTATCCGCCTGAATGTACAGGTACAGAACCTTTGGTACTGGGCCGCCAATAGGGACAACTTAGACCCCGAAGTATGGAACGGCAGCAGCCTTTCACCCTCACGCGGCTCTCACCTCCCGGCAAATGTGACATTCGGTTTATCAGTTAATTTCTAAAATGAGAACAATAATGAGAAAATACATTTATCCGATACTCTGCACCCTACTGATAGTAAGTCAAGGATGCGACCATTTTTTGGGAAACAAACCGAAAGGATATGCGATTCCCGAAGCTTTTGAAGACTATGTGAAATTGTTGGCCAGTCAGTCTCTCAATAGCTGCATGAGCACAGATGCATTTTATCTGACAGATGACGTGCATTTATTGGACGATACCGTTTCTGCTGCCGACCTGGCGTATGCAAACCAAGATGACCACGAGCGCAATCTCTACTCATTCAAAGGCGGACAGATTTACACGCCGGGGTCAGATGACAACTTGTGGAATGCCGCTTATGAGCGTATTTACACATTCAACACTATTATCAACAACGTGCTTTCCTCTACCGATGCCACCGATGCAGAAAAACATCGCCTGCGCGCCGAAGCGCTCTACCAGCGTGCTTTCGAATACCTGGCATTGGTCAACATCTACGCCCGCCATTATCACAAAGAAACGGCAGCAACCGATTATGGCATTCCTTTGATCACAAAGGATCTTGTAGATCAAACATACACCCGTGCCACTGTTGCCGAAGTATACAAACAAATAGAGGATGACTTAAAAGAAGCTTCTAAAAGCCTGAAAGAAGTCCCCATTAACTTATTCCATCCCTATTTAGGCAGCCTTCACTCTTTTTATGCCCGCCTGTATCTCTACATGGGACGTTATGACGATGCTCTCACCGAAGCAAAAGAGGCACTGAAACTGAACGACAAATTGCAAGATTTGTGCCCTTATCAGACAAAGGATAAAACTACCTGGGGACGTATCGTCTTGCCCGATGGTACACCAATGCTCGAAAAGGATGACAATCCGGAAGCCGTATTTGTCCGTCTGCAAAGCGGACGTGTAACCATTCCGGTCAGCAAGGATTTTCTTGCAACATTTGAGCGTAACCTGCCTGCAGGAGCGACAGACCAGCGCCGTGCTTTGTTTTATGCCGACGATACCGTCAACATGGGACGTACCGATTATTTTTACGGGGAGACTTGCTATATTCTATATGCTTATCAGAACGTAGGTTTCTCCACTGTCGAAAACATGCTGATTGCCGCAGAATGCGAAGCCCGCGTCGGCTCCAAAGACAATGCAATGAGCTATGTGAACAAACTGCGTGACAACCGCATCAAAAACAACGTAGCCCTGACAGCAACCGACAAGGACGAAGCGCTCCGCATCGTATTGGACGAACGTCGCCGGGAATTTGCCTTCACGGGTTTCCACCGCCTGATAGACCTGAAACGTCTCAATTATGAAGACAAATTCCAAAAAAACATCACCCATACAGCAGACGGTGAGACCTTTACCCTTGCACCGAACGACAATCGGTACATCTTCCCGATTAATCAAATGATTTTGAATTACAATCCGGGAATGCCGCAGTACGAGAGATAAAAAGTTTTAAAGGTTACAACGGTTAAAAGGAACGACTAAACCGTTGTAACCCCTTTAACTGCGATAATTTTTGTAACTCTGAAGTAAAATGAAAAAATTAATTTTCCTGTTCAGTCTCTTTATCGCCTTCCAGGCAGTTGCCCAAGAAGGTATCCGATTCCGGCATTGCAGCTGGGAAGAAGCCAAGGCTATGGCGAAAAAAGAGAAAAAACCGATTTTTATCGATTTCTATACCCAATGGTGCGGCCCCTGCCTGAATATGGCTGAAAACATCTTCACCTTAGGAAGTGTAGGTAATTTTTACAACGATCATTTTGTATGCCTGAAGATTGATGCAGAAACAGGCGAAGGAGTCGAATTAGCCAAAAAATACGAAGTAGCTTCCTTCCCCACCTTTGTTTTTGTAAATCCCAAAACCGAAAAAGCAATCCATATCTCCGGTAGTAATCAAGACCGGGAAACTTTCCTTTTCACCGGAGCTTCGGCCCTGGATCCGAAAAAGACCTCTGTCTATCTGATGGAACAACAGAAAGCAGGCAATACCAAACCGGAATTCCTACTTGATTACGCTTATTATGCAGCCTCCCGCTATAACCGGACAGAAAGCGAAAAATGTGCCGAACAACTGATCACGAAGCCGGGTTATTCACTGGAAAATCCGAAAGTATGGGCCTTATTCGTGAAATCCATCCACGGACGGGACAACAAACTGTTTAAAATGCTTTGTTCCGATATCGACAAATACCACAAAATTCACGGAACCCAGGCAGTAGACAGTAAATTATTCAAAGAATGTAACTACTGCCCGGATGCCGCCGAATTGGCAGCCATACCTGATTTCGAAGGAAAAACATTCCTTACCCGGAAAAACGAGGCCGACCGACTGATTAGTGCCGAAAAATACGAAGAAGCTGCCCGGCTCATCGACCAAATGGTAGCTGATCCCGGTGCTTTCCGTGAAGAACTTTGTATATATTTTCGCTTTATGACCCGTTCAGCCACTTATAAAGATTATCCGGAATTCTGGAAAGAAAAATGCCTGGAATATTCGCGGTATATGGCTTACAATATGTCTAACCGGGATGACGCAACTACCCATTTCGATTATGCCAACCAACTGGAACACTTCATCCGGACCAACCCGGAAATTCAGAAACATCTGCCCGAGTTCCTCCAAAATCAGCCCAAATACGGCGTCAAAGAATATTCAATGCGTCCCGAAAAACTGAAAGCGAAACCGAAAAGGCATTAAATAAAAAATTATCCCAAAATCGATTTTTGATATATCGATTTTGGGACAATTCTTATCATTTACTTTCCTATTTTAATCGATCAACCTATTTTTAGTTTTCACCGCCTCGTCGACCAAACGGGAATTTTCGTTTGCAGCAATCAGTTTTTCACAAGCCGCAATAATTTCCGGCCGTTTCACCGAATGATTATACCAGCTCAGGGCTTCGACAGTCCTGATCCGTAAATCCATATCCTGCGAAGCGTCCAGCATAAAGGTAATCAGGGGTTCTACCGACCGGGCATAGTTTTGATTGCGGTGTCTACCGATTTCAAACCGTTTATCTTTGGCTTTGGAAGTCTTATTCAATACGACCGCGATATTGTTTTCCCAGGAGGCAGCTCCCCGTTGAATCAAAGTCGTCAATGCTTTCAGTAAATCGGTTTCATCTACCCAATACGCCCCCTCCGTGGTTTGTTTCTGTATCTCCGCCAGCATTTTATCCGGATTCAGAAGTCCCGCAGCTTCCCGGGCCTGATAGTTCACCCGGGCGGACAAGCGGTCATTCAGTAACGAACGGACTACTGCCGGAATAGCTTCGTCAGCTCCTGTCTTACCGGCATAAATAACGGCAAACCGCCGGACCAGTTCGTAACTGTCATCCACAGCCAAGGGTAATATTTCAAAAAGTACCGGGCTGTTCATTTCATACAATAATTTCAAACATTCCATCCGGACCACACCATACGGCGAAGACCGATAAACAGACTGCAACAAAAGATCCAGCCCCTTGTCCTGATTTTCAAAGAGTTTCCGCAAGGCCATTGCCTGCACATCGGGAAGCGGATGTTTCAGCATGCGATGCCACAACGCCACGTTTTTCTTTTCTTTGACGAGAATCTTATTCAAGTCCAACCGGGAATCCCCGGTATTTGCAAAACGATAAGTAGGGTCACCGATAATATGTGTTTCCAGAAAATGCACATGTCGCGCCCATTGACCGATTCTCACGCCACAGGCCAGTACCCCCAAATATTCGTCGGGCCATTTGTCCTGAATGGTATTCACCGTATTCCCTTGAGTAACCACTGTATTTCCCTCACCGAAAATATAAGCATCGGCAATGCAATCCTCCAAATGAAAAGAACCGTTGAAACAGGCATCGAACATCACGAAACGGGCATTGGGCCGAAGGGCATGAATATCGCTCAAATGAATATCCATCCGGGCATTGAAAAGGGAATCCTGTGCCATAACCTCCGGATCGAGCGCATCCTCCATCCAGGCAACAGGAACCCCCAGGGATCGACTATAATCCTGCTTCGTCTTTTCGACATCTTTTTTACGCTCATAAGCCGTCACGATCTTACTCCGCAGATAGCGTTTCACATTATCAATAGAAAGATTCACCCCACTACCTTCCGGATAGCCGTTCAGATATTGGGTATCGTCGGCTCCATGGTGATGAAATAAAATGACATCGGCCGTTTCCCGCTGGGTAGCGGAGAGATAAGGAAATTTGGCGGGGTATTGCATGCCGTAATCATAAAACCGGACATAACTCCCCGGCCGGAATAAATCCGGCAACTGTTCACGCAACGCCAACTGCTCACCCGACCAGGCTTCCCGGGCTTCGGAATTATACCCATGCCCACGGGCCACGGTGAGATCGTTCAAAGGATTCTTTTCTGCCTTCAAACGTACCACTTTCCATAGGTAACGTTCCAAAATCGCATATTTATCTTTTCCTTCCCGGGCCATCGGCTTGATCCGTCCAGAATAGATATCCGACCGGATTTGCATCGCCGAATTCGGATTCAAGCTATAATAAAAATACAACGGCTGAATGGAATCCTGTTTCAGGAAATCGAACTGCAAACCGAAATCGTCATAATAACGGTCGGAAGGAATACTCGACTGATCCCAGGGACGTTTCTGGTCCATTTTGAAGGCAGAAGACAAAAACTGGGCATCCCGGATCATCGGAACCGGTATATCCCCGACAAAAACCGTCCCTTCTAAAGGCATCCGGCGATCCTCATACAATTCTTTCAGCAAGGCCCGGATTTCTGCGGGGCTTTCCCAATCATCGATCAGGATCCAGGTCGCCAGTCCATCCTTTTCGATCGCATCCCGATAGGCCTCTACAGCTGTTCTCACTTTGTCGTAACTTTGACGGTCGACGACAATAGCAAAAGCGGTGGAAGTTTTCACTTTCGGCCGGATCATCTCCGGTTTTGCCCAACTCCACAAAGGGAGTAACCATAAAAGTAACAGTAAAGCTTTCATCATTTATTTCAATCGGTTAATCGTTTGACATACTTCTCTTTGTACAGTTTCGGGCAATCCCCCTTTTTCAAGCATCTTTTCCATAGCTGTACGAATTTCATCCCTTCGGTAGGAATAGTTAAACCATCCCAACGCTTCCGCCATGTGGATCCGGACTTCCTTATCGTATGCTTCATTACCGAGAAGCTTCAAATAAGCTTCTACATTAAAGTGAAACGGATTATTACGGATATACCGGATCATTGAAATCTGTTTTTTCAAGGACAGAGTAGCCTTTGGAATTTCTGCATAATCCAACCAGCGATTTTGCTTTTTATCTGTGAGCTTTCCGATCATCTCCCCGATTTGCCGTTGTCTCAACGCAAAAGGAGTCACCGTTGTTGCAGACTTCTGCAAAGTCTTTAATTCCTCCGTTACCTTTTCCACCGGGAAGAGATACAAGGCCGACTGCAGCACATCATTTACCCGTTCTGATTCGGGAGTATTCAACCATACACGAACGACATCTCCGATCAGGCGGGGATCGCCACATTTTCCGGCATAAGCAGCTGCATTCCGGCGAATCAACTCATAAGCATCGTACAATCCCAGGCGTATAGCTTCTACAAAATCGTCGTTTGCATAACGACTCAATAACTTCAAGGCTTCCATCCTCACACTATTGCAGGGTGATTCCCGGAATAATTTCAACAAACGGGGAGATAGTTCGTGTCGTTCATCCTGATCGGCCAACATCCGCCATGCCAGGGATTGTACATCCGGTATTGCAGACCGGCTGTATTTTTCCCATAATTGCCGGTCTGCCGGATTTTTCACAATATCCAGGGCCAGAGTATGAGGTACAGCCACTGAAAAACGGAAAGTCGGATCACCGATGATATGTCCCTCGAGCGTTGCAATCAACCGATTCCATTGCCCCACCCGTATACCTTGAGACAAAAGACCGATCATCTCGATGGTCCATCTGTCTTGTAGTACATTCCGGCTATTTCCCTGGGCGACAATCGTTTTCCCGTCGTTAAAAATATAATATCCGGCCACATAGCCCGGTAAATGGAACGAACCGTTATAACAAGCATCGAACATCACAAAACGGGGATAAGTGTTCATTTGCTTCAGATCTTCCAATACGATCCCGGTATTGGCATTTGCGATGGAGTCTGCTTTCAACAACTCAGGATGATAGAGATCGTCGAAGAAATGTTTTTCTAAATCGTATTCCTGAATAAAGTAATCCTGAATTTCTTCCGGCGTGCCTTTTCCTTTCCTGACTTCTTTCCTCACCTCGTTATAAATAGCCGCTTTAATCCCCTTCACATAACCGTTCATTCCCACCGGGGCAGGCCCTTCACAAATATACTGCTGATCCGGAGCCCCATGTTCATGAAACAACATCACATCCAATTCATCCCGCTGCAATTCATCGAATAAATGAAACTTCATATAATCGGCCATCCGGAAATTCAGGAACTTGGCGGTCCGGCTATTTTTCCATGCTAAAGGAAAATTTTCTTCCAATGCCAGCCGCTCATCCATCCATGCCAACAAACATTCGGAATTGTAAGCATTTCCCGTAAAAGAAGTAAAACAGTCCAATTCGTTCGTTTCCTGTTTTTCACGTACGACCTTATAGAGGTACTCAGCTATCGCTTTATATTTATCTTCCCCCTTCGCCTCCGGATATTTGATCCGCCCGGAATAGAGAGCCGGCTGTAATTGCTGGGGACTGTCTTCCCGTAATTTGTAATAGAAATAATCCGGGTGTACCGAATCCCTGCGAATAAAATCAAAAGTCAGATGCAGGTCGTCATAAAACCGGTCGGAAGGGACCGACGATTCGATAAAAGGGAAGGCTTCTTCATCCATTTTAAAGGCTGTCGTCAGATGTTGTGCATTCCGGATCATCGCCACCGGAATATCCCCGACCAGAACGATCCCTTCCAAAACGGGTTTACGCCGCGACAGGGCGACAATCTCCTTTCTTACCTGATCCGGAGATTCCCAGTTTCCGCTGACAATATAAGCCGACAAACCGTCTTTTTCGATCGCATCCCGATAAGCTTCTATCGCCCCCGGAATTTTCTCATAAGTCACCTCATCTACCAGGATGGCAAAAGCAGTCGGGTGTTTCATTTTCGGTTTCTGCACCTTCACTTTACCATATCCCGGTAGAGTGATCATCGATATCATGAAGATAAAAATCCAATTTTTCATAGGTCGTATTTTTTTATTTCCCGTTTTTCAGATCACCTTTCAGACGATGGTAAGTCCTCAACACTTCTTGCCGGAAATCAGGTGTATTTGTCTGATCTTGCAAGAGTCCTTCGCAAGTGGTGATGATATCTTTCTTATATTCGGACAAGTTGAACCAAGCCAAAGATTCTATCAACGACTTCCGAAGCGCGGGAGAGGCCGATGTATCTTTCACCAGCTCGAGATAAACAGGCACTCCGGGATG
This sequence comes from Odoribacter sp., assembly GCF_985060555.1. Lineage (NCBI taxonomy): Bacteria > Pseudomonadati > Bacteroidota > Bacteroidia > Bacteroidales > Odoribacteraceae > Odoribacter > Odoribacter sp. Next base: position 77,426 of record NZ_CFKYFN010000037.1, read on the forward strand.
ATAGTTCAGATTTTTCAGATAACGGATATAAAAGATTTTATCTTTTTCAGGTTTTTCCGGATCGGGCATATCGTCAGTTACTTTCCACATCCGCTCATTACTCAATCTGCTTTGTAATTTTGTCCGAAAGTCGTCTTTATTCCGTAAAGTCGATTGCGCCAGTTCTTTTTCAAGTACAGCATCGACTTCCTGCCACCGATAAGCTTCCAAAGCAGTCAGGACATTGAAATTCACCCGTTCCGACAAATAATCGTTCAGATAAGTATCGATAATAAAAGGCAAGAACTCCGGAGCACCGATCCGTCCCATCCGGTGGATCGCTATCCGGCGGATAAATTCATACGGGTCAGTCACGGCCAGTTTCAACACTTCCCGGAAATTCTGATCATTCAATTCTTCCAACAGCGACATACAGGTATAGCGGACAACTGCATAGGGCGAAGTTTCAAAACGCATACGCAGCGTGTCCGATATCCCGGGATATTCTTGCTGAAATAATTTCAACAAAGCCATATTTTGCAAATCGGCATAAGGAGAATCTCTCAGCATTTCCAACCAGAAGGCAGGCGATTCGGAAGTCGTCAGCCAGGTATTACAATCCATCCCTTCCCGTCCGGAAGAGAAACAAAAAGTCGGATCTCCGATAATATGCGATTCGAGAATATTGGTATAACGGGCCCACAATCCGATCCGGGTTCCGAAACCCAACCAGCCGAACAAATCATTCGCCGACTTATCCTGCAGGACATTGACCGAATTAGCAAATGCCACGACACATTTCCCTTTCGAAAAGATATAACGTCCGGCAATATAATCCTTCTCACGGAAATCCCCGTTATAACAGGCATCGAAAATAACGAAACGGGCATTGGGAGCAATCGACGGTATATCTTCCAATACAATACCCAACTGCGCATCCGCTATAGAATCTTTACGAATCCATTCGGGGTCGAAAGCACCGCTAAACCAGGAAGTATCCAGGTGATATTCTCCGCACCACTTCTTCATCTGACCGGCGACATCTCCCTGCCTATCCGCAACAGTTCGTAATTTCGAACGGAATTCCCGTTTCAGAAATTCGGTATATTCTTCCGGATCATGAGTCCTGGGAGTAGCCGAAATATATTGACGGTAGGGCATTCCATGCTCATGAAAAATCAGCATATCCAAGTCCTCCCGTTGTAAGGCAGCGATGACTTCTTCTTTTGGGTAGTCCCACATGCTATACCGCATAAAACGGGCATTATTTTCCCGGTCGAAGACTCCTGGCAGTTGTTCCCGCAAGATCATCTGTTCCATCCGCCAGGCTGTCAGGGAATTGGAATAAGAACCCTCTCCGGTATAAGAAACAAATTGATCCAGGATATTATTTTCCTGATGAGCAGCCACTGCTTTGTTCAGGTAATCCCTGATCTGCTGGTAGCGGTCAGTCCCATCTTCCAGCGGTTTGATCCTTCCGGTATATATGTCACAGCACAAAGCCTGGGGCGAATCGGCAGCCAGATTATAATAAAAAAACAAAGCAGAAGTCGTATCCTGACCTAAATAATCGAACTTCAAGTCAAAATCATCATAAAACCGGTCGGAAGGTACGGAAGAATCCAGCCTCGGCGACTTCTCCTCATCCATCTTAAAAGCAGAAGTCATATGCTGTGCCTTCCGGATCATCGGAATCGGTATATCACCGATAAATACAGCACCTTCCAAACGGCTCTCCCGGTAGAGACGCATCAACAACTCCTTTATTTGTTCCGGATTTTTCCATTGACCGGCCAGTATATAAGCAGGCAATTGTTCCTGTTCAAGCACCGCCCGGTAATTTTCGATCTCAGGCCTGCACTTTTCCCAGGTCACCTGATCGGTTACGATAGCAAAAGAAGTCTTTTCCGGCCGTTGCTGAGGAGCAACGATCGTTTGCCCCCAGGCAAAAGAAACAGCCAGCAAAGCTATCCCTGCAAACATACACTTCATTAAATTCATACTTCACCTTTTATCGACCTTCCAGCAGGAAGTATAAAACCATACTATCCCGGCTTTTCAGGTCTCGATTAATAATTGCAAAACCTTAACGTAATTCCTGAAGGTCAACGACCTTCACTTCACCCAATCCACTTTTTCGAATCCGGTCTAACTGGGATGCCGCATCTCCCACGACAACAAAAAACATCCGGTCATAATCCAACCAGTTACGGATACACGCTTTCGCCTCCGGGAGCGTCATCCGTTTCAGAAGCTGTTCCTGCCGTTTCAAATCATCCACAGGCAAACCATCGACCGTCATTTCCGACAACAGGTCCAACCGGGCATCGGGCATTTCGAAAGCGGCAGCATTTTCCTTGAACATCGCATCTTTGGTTTTGACCAGACTTTGTTCTGTAAACTGCTCTCCATAGGTCGAAATACAACTTTTAAACAGTTGCATTGCTTCGAGCGTATAAGCCGCCTGTACACTCGAAGTAGCCCGGAACTCATTCGCATATTTCCCGCAATCGAAAAATGAATACGCCCCGTAAGTATAACCGTGTTGCAAACGCAACACATCGAACAATAAAGCATTGGAAGAAGCCCCCAACAGCTGATTCACCATTTTTGCCGGATAATAATCATTCGAGGCTTTAGGCATAGCCGGACATCCGAGAAGAATATACGACTGCTTAGCTCCCGGATAATCTACAAAATATACTTTTGCCTGAGGAGCCATAAAATTCAGGTTCAATCTCTCCTGCGAAGCACCTCCGGTAGTCCAGGTCCGAGCTAAAGGCTGTAAAAATTTCATCACCTCTTTTTTCTCATACCCCCCGACAAAATCAAACGTCGCCTGTCCGGGAACGATATGGGTTTTATAAAAAGTTTTAATATCCTCCATGGTAATGGCGGCAACCTCTTTCTCGGAAGCTAAAGCCGAATTCGACAAAACGTTCTCCGGCCCGTACATCATTTGCCGGAAGACATGCCGGGCCAAAACCTTGGGTTCGGTAGAACTTTGCCGGATATTCCCGATCATGCGCTTACGGGCTAATTCCAAAGCCGTTTCATCCCAACGAGGCTCCAACAACATCTCTTCTACCAAACGGAGGACCTGAGGAAAATTCTTTTTCAAACAACTACCGGACAGTTGCATTCGTTCTGTCGAAACACCGAAGGATACCCTTGCACCCAATAATCCCAAAGCAACCTCGAGCTCTTCCGGTGTTTTGGTCCGGGTCCCACAATTCAATACCGCCGCCGTCAAACGTGCCAGGCCTGATTTCCCTTTCGGCTCGCAAAGCATGCCCGAATTCAGGTAGACAGCAAACTGTACAACAGGTAATTCGGTATAGGCCATTCCTTTTACCTTCATACCATTACTCATTTCACCGGTCCATACGGGTGGCATCGCCGATTCCGGCGTATTTGCCAACAAAGGAGGTTCCACCGAACGGTCGAAAACGGACGGCGTATACTCATAGGGATCGTCATCCGTAACCGCCCCTTCATCTGCCACTAATTTCTGTCCGACCGGACTATCTTCATCGGGTCGGACAACAACAGAACCAGTCAGAGCTAAGCTCGTTTGCCCCTGAGGGACAGTACTCAAAGCCACAAAATGTTTTCCCCTTACATATTTCCGATACACCCTCATCACCTCTTCCTTCGTCACAGCCTGATAATGTGCCAAATCGATCACCATCTGATCGGGACGCCCCGCAAAAACGTTGTTCCGGGCTAAGGCCTGTGTTTTGCTTTCAAGAGACATCATCACATTATACAGCATCGTTTCCTGCATAATCTTCATACGTTCCAGATCGTTATCCCGGATCCCCTCTTGCTCAAATCTTTCGAAAGCCTCCTGAATCCCCCGATATACCGTGTTCAGATCGGTTTCTTTATATGCTTTTACAGAAACCGATACCTGTCCGCTCAATTCCAGGGAACTACTCGCCACATTCACATAAGATGCCAACTTATTATCTTCCACCAACACTTTATAAAAAGGGGCATTCTTACCGTAAGAAAGCAATAAAGCCAGTATGCGCAGAGGATAAGCATCCGGATGGAATTGTTCTGCTCCGGAAAAATTCATTTCCAGTCCGGGTGCATTGGCAAAACGATCTTCCAGGACATACTTCGACGTTTTTTCCAATTGTACAGGTATCGGCCGGACAGGTTCTACTTCCTCCCGGGCGGGAATTTCTCCGAAATATTTCCGGATCATCGCCTCCACCTCCCTCCGGTCAAAATCCCCTGCCACCACTAAGGTCGCATTGTTAGGAGCATAATATTTCCGATAGAACTGTTTTATATCGTCTACCGTAGCTCCGTGCAGATCGGCGATAGAACCGATCACCGGCCAACGGTAAGGATGTCCTTCGGGATAAAATTGCTTTAACATCATCCCGTTACTCTGCCCAAAGGGGCGGTTTTCATTTTGCCGTTTTTCGTTCGAAACGACATCGATCTCCCTCTCTAAACCTTTCCGGGTCACCGTATTAATGAAAAATCCCATCCGGTCGGACTCCATCCACAGCACTTTCTCCAGCGCATCACGAGGTACAGTCTCATAATAAACCGTCCCGTCGGGTCCGGTCGCCCCATTAAAACTTCCCCCCAGTTCGCCGATTTTTTTAAAGAATTCGTTTCGGCCCAAATGTTCGGAGCGCTGAAACAACATGTGCTCAAAAAGATGAGCGAATCCGGTTTTTCCAGGCTTCTCCCGCGCCGATCCCACATGATACTGAATCGCCACGGACACGATAGGATCGGATTTATCCTCATGCAATACGACCTGTAGTCCGTTATCCAAAACAAATTTCTCATAAGGAAGAGAAAAATCTTTCTCTCCCTGACAAGCAACGATCAGTAACATACCTATCCAAACCAGACTGAATGAGCTTAAATAATTCATACCGCTCTATTTAAAAATGACACCCCACGCTCACACTCATCACCATCCGATGATCGAAGTCATAACTATGAGTCTTCAAATACTGCCAATCTACTTTAGCAAACAAATTAGCTGTCGTCCGGGTATTCACCAGCTGAGAATAAACAGCCGAAAGATGAAGATCCCCATAATCAGCCCCCAAATAGCGGGTATCTCCACCCATCAAATCGGTCACCACCCGATAGTCCGGATAGTTTCCCCCATATACATAGTCTGCTTTGTTATTCTTATTGTATCCCAAATTCACACCGACCAATAATCGTCTTAAATTATTGTCTGAAAGAAAGAAATTCTTTTTCACATTCACTTCGAACCTGGTATTCTCTATATCCCGGGTCGAAACAGGGATCAGATAGCGTTCCTCCTGTTTCCAGTATTTCACACCGGCACCTAATTTCCAGGAATATTCCATTCCACGGTTGATCACATAGCGATAGTCCAAACTCATCGTTTGAGTTTTGTAGGTAGAGCGGATACTTTTGTAATACACTTTATATTCTCCTTCTTCTCCATCCGTTTCCCATTTTTGCAAATATTCGATCCCATCGATTTTCCGCTCCTGCCAGTTCATCTCCACAAAATGGGTGTTCTTCTTCGCATCGGGAATATAAGCCATCAACTTACCGCTCCATAATCCATCTTTCGTCGTCCCGAGATAACGCGGAGAAGTCGGAGTGGTAATCGCATCCTCTACTTTCTTGGAATAACCCAGATCCAGTAAAATATTCATCCGTCCGGCATAATTGTATTGCAAACCTCCGCCTACCTGATTCCCGTTGTAGGTCAAAAAGCGTTGTATACCCGAAGTTTCCGTAGCCATTCCCAAACCGGAAAGCAGGTAATAAGTCTGCTCGACATAACTATTGACGGCTTTCATCTCCAAATCTTCCCGTACACTGGCGTACTCAAAATCCAAACCGAAACGATGATTTTTCCCGGCAGACAAAACGACTCCCGGCCGGACAATAATCGTATAGAAAACCGATTTAGTACGCATATCGCGTTGTTTCGCCCCGACGGAATTCTGATAGTATCCATCCAGACCGAAAGAAAGGAAGTTCCAGAATTGAGGAGTAGCTACCCGCATTTTCAATCTATAATGCTGGTTATTCCAGTTACTGACGTTGGTATCGGCCGTATAATAAGGCATTCCCCGATACGGATCGATGATCGAAGAATTAAAATTCGCCTCTTTCACCTTGTCCCGCGAATAATTGAAACTTCCCCAAGCAAAGAAATCCTTTACCTTTCCTCCTCCTTCGGTGTCGAAAACCACATTATTCCCACTTTCTCCCTGCTGAGGACGACGAAAATTTCCGTCATAAAACCGATATTCCAGGTCTGCGCTGGCATAACGGAATGAATAATCCAATAAAGCTCCGGCCGCATTCTTACTCTGAGACCACAATCCCCGCATTTTCATATTTTCCAATGCAGCGGGTGTATTCAAGCGATCAGCGATTTTTTCCTGAGCGACCCCGACCGTCACCGCCATACTCATCATCAAAGAACAGCAGGTATATTTTATCGTGCAGTATATATTCTTTACCATAATATTCTAATTTTAAACATTAACGATCTATTCTCCGGTCACTAACAGATGATTCCAGGCAGGCATCTTTACCCCATAACGCCTCAGCTGGGGAGTATCCTGAATTTCGAAATCCTGTGTACTGTTATTCGTATCCTGGAATATAGGCGAACCGTCGGGTCGGGTGCCGATCATCTTACGAGCCACGCTCTTCCCGACATAAGAACCTCCGACCCAGGTCATCCCGGCATCCAGAAATCCCGGGACACGTTTCCCGGACAGATCACTTTGTTTTGTACCGCACTCTACCACATCGAGAATATAATCAACAGGTACTCTGGCATATAACGTATTGCTCGAGCTGGATAAATCCACGGTCTGCCATTTATTCCCTATCCAAGGGCGATAATCGACATCTTCCGGCACCTGAAAAAGTACATAAGCGCCCCCAAACACAGAAGTCAGATAAAAAGGAATAGACAACTCATTTGTCCCGTCATTGTAAACAATATTCATATTGACGGCAGACTGATCGGGAGTCAGGGCAAAGCCATTGTAAAACTCGAATTCCGCACTGGAACAATCTACAGGGCTATTGGGATTGAACAACTCCTGCTGATGGTTCAGGGCAGCCTGGGCCAATATACAGGATTCGCCCGGTTTTAAAGGATAATCCGTTCCATTCCCCGGAAATTGCCAAAGGGTTTGGGCATAGACATAGTCATCTCCGTCTTCCTCGGGCCAAACCGGTAATTTGGTGGTCGCTGTCGTCGGATGTAAGTGTCCCATATATAACTTATCCAGATAAATCACATTCTCCGTATTGTTGTAAATCTCATAAAACTGATCCCTGAAGTAAACCCCTCCTGTCGCAGGGCGTGAACCGGAATAGTAGATTTCCTTAAAAATCAACTTTCCAGCCACGAGAGCACGCACTGAAATATCCAGCGGTTTATCGCTGCTAACGATCGGATAATTCACGGCATTCCCGTTCAGATAATAGTCCGAACCATCCTCCGAAGAAGTTTTTCCATCGATACTGATGCTATATAACCCGGGGATAACGCCGGAAATTTCAGCTTTTCCACTGGCATCCATTTCAGCATCCAACGTCAGATTTTCCGAATAATTATTCAATTGTACCTTTAAATATTCGGGAGCAGGCAAACCGGACACATTCACGTCGGCCTGCACAATGATCGTCATTTTTTCTATCTTATCGGCCTGATCGGCATTGTCGAATTGATCGGTACACGATCCCGTAACCGCTGCCATCCATAAGAAAAAAGCTATTGTATATGTATTTTTGTATTTCATATGCTTACTGATATAACATGATTCATTCTAACAAACTAATTGATAATGGCCGACAGTTCCAACCCGAAGAATAACGGAATATTTCTTCTTTCATAGGAACCGATAGTCCGTTTTTGTTTGTATAGCGGACGACTGCTGAACATGTTGTTCGCAAAAAACGATACCCTTAGGTAGTCTTTAATTTCCTTCGTCAGATACAAATTCATACAGAGTGTCGGAGGCATGGATTCCCGGATTCGGTCTTTCTGGTTGACTGTCCGCATGATAGCGGTAAACTCAGCATCCTCTTTTTTAGCCGGATCGAAAGGATATACCTGCCCGTCTTCTTTCGAGATATAACTAACTGGGATCGAATCATTTCCGAAACGGCTCCAGTTGGCCTCTTTCCACAACACCTGAGCAGACAATGTCACCACAAACCCGATATCGGGAATATTGTGGGTCACCCGGAAAGTCGTCGCCATTCTTTCTGAATAATTTTTCCGCATAGCGGCTTCATAAATCCCCACATGAGGAGCTTTGGCCGGATCTTCGGAGCCTTTTTCATAATAGGTATAACCGTTATTGAACCGTTCTGTCCGTAACCAGGCGCCATTGACCGAAAAAGCGGTACGAATCGCATCGAACCGTCCGAGATTCAGATCGAATTCCAGTCCCCGCGTATTGATTGTAATGTTATTCTGAGGAGTCATATATTTCATCAATACCCGGTAAGTCCCCTTTTCGGTCAGCGCAGGAGCAGTCACTCCATCGGCAGGTAATTCCCCGCTTTTGTATTGTTTGTTTTCGACGGATTTAAAAGTAGTCGGCAAGTAAGCCATCGAATAACCGTTATTCATGCGTTCCTGAAAAGCGGTGACTGCCAGCCTCACTCCTTTGATATTCAAATCGAACCCGACTTCTGCTTTCCGGTTTTTAGCAATTTCCAGGTCTTTGTTTTCCGTATCGAAAACCCGGGTCGTCGTCATCATCAACCGTTGAGCTTCGGGAATCTTATCATCTGTCAGACTCACAAAGTTGACCATCTCGAAATAAGCCTTCTCCGGATGCAAATAAAGGACTGTGGGCATTTTAGCCGTTTCCCCGTATCCCCCTCTCAACGTAAATGTTTTTGGCAATACATCTAAAGAAGCATTCAAACGGGGCGTCCAGATATCCTGGTGTCCGAACAATTTATCATACCGTATACCGAGCTGTAAATTCAGGTTCCGTCTGGCAAAATTCAGGCTGAAATTTTCCTCCGCATATACTCCCAGTTGGTTTACAAACGGAATATCACTGTATTTCCGCGGGCGGAAAGAAGAATACAGACTGGTATTTACCCGGTATGGAGGCGTCGCCGGATCGAAAGTCTTTCCATCTCCATTGTTTCCATCGCTTTTAAAATCCGCCCCGACTAAAATCCGGTTATTGATCCGGTTGCCTTGCTTGACAAAATTAGCCATCACTTTAGCAAACACATTCAGCTCTTTTCCTTCGATATCATAACGGGTAAGATAATCGTTGGGTAACATATTGGCATAAAGTGTCTCTTCGCCGGCAGGAATATTGGTCAGCTTATTTCCCTGATCGTCATACAAATCGACACCGGGCCGATTACTCAGAATTGCACCGTCGGTCGTCGTCATCGAATATTGATATGTTGCATTTGTCAATAATCTTTGTTCATAACTCTTCTTATTCATATAATTTACTGCCAACGTATAACGGAGATTTTTCAGCCAGCCGTAATCCAGGTCAAAAATTCCGTTCGTATTAAACGCAATACCGAGATCCCGTCCGTTGCTCTTCAGTTGGAGCCGTTCATCATCCGGATTTTGTTTCCGTTTATTATCCCCATATATCACCTCTACCGAAGTATTGGAACGGAGAACATCATGTAAGAATATATTCGAATACATCACTTTTGCAGCAGCCCGTTGATAGTATACATAAGATTGCATAGGATCCGTCACATTATAAGCGTAATCCCCACTGATATTCAGGCTTCCTTTCTTCCCTCCCAGATTAAATCCTTTACCAGCCGATACCTGATAAATGTTTTCGTTGGTTTTAAAACGTAAGCGGAACGGTTCCCGGCCTGCTTTCGAATTGATAATGACAGCCCCTGAAGTCAAATCTCCGTATTCGACAGAAGGTATTCCCCGAATCACTTCGATGGACTCGATATTGTCTGTCGAGATAGCCCGGACATCGACACCTCCGGCCGGTGAAGATGTTCCGCCCAAAGCAGTCCCGGCACCTGTGATAGCAGGACTTACAGTCTGCAGATTGGCATTATTGGAAACGGGAGCCCCATCCCGGATAATCAGAGTCCCTAAACTATTCATATTGGCAGCTTCCTCTTCTCCATCCGTCACCCCCGGTATGCCGGAAGCATTCTCGGAAATCATACGGAGATTCAATTGGGAGGCGTATCCCAGATTCGGATTGGTTGCTAACCCACCCGGCAATAACTGCATCACATCTCCCAGGCTGGTTGCCTGCATATGATCCATGGCCAAACGGGAAATCTTGGAGGAAGTAGCTTGTCCGGCTTTGCTGTTCTCGGCCGTAATATGTACTTCATTCAACCTGAAATTTTCTTCCTGCAAATAAAAACGGAGATTCGTCACATTCGCATTCACCTGAATAACCGTATCCAGACTGATCCGTCCCATAAAACGAACTTCAAGTTTCAATTTTCCGGGACGTACATGATTAAGTGTGAATGCCCCGTCTTCCCGGGCAGAAGTACCGATCAGTAAATCCGGTATAAAAACAGTGGCATAGGGTATCGGTTTCCGGGTTTCAGCCTCGAGTACAAACCCTGAAACGGTAAATTCCCTGGATTGAGGTTGTGTTTGAGATAAAACGACTACTCCGTCCTGCCGCAAAGTATAAGTCAGTGATGTTCCTGCCACCAATTTATCCATCGCTTCCCGGATAGTCGCTTCAGAAACCTCGAAAACCTCTTTCCGGACTCCCTTCAGGTCATCGACCTGAAATAAGAAACGATAATCTGTCGTTTTCCGGATTTGCCCGATAATGTCAGCCACAGAGATATTCTTCATAGAAAGCGTAATCAACCGATTCGCCTGATAATCCTCAGCAATAACAGCCCGGGAATATTCCGGGTAACATACAGCCAACAATGCAAACAACATCCCTCTGAATAACATCCGGGATATTGTTCCTTGTTTGAAATAACACATTACTTTCATGTTTACTGTTTTAATTAATAATTACCTATTTTCAATCACCACCTGTCCATTGTTTTCGCGGAAATCCGCAAAATGAATCGACCATTTTAGCAGGTCCAAAGATAATGGGAGCTCTATTTAAGAGAAATCCCCATTTTTAGGTATATTCTATCATCTATTTCTATGAATTAATGTCTTTCTACGATCAGCCGATTGGCCCGAACTTTTAACTTAACTTTCTGTGTATCTTCGAACATACGAATCACAGATTCAAAAGAATCATATTTACTAAGGTCACCCGTAAAACACAATTGTTTCGTCTCAGCATCCCGATATTCTACTTCGATATTATACCATCGTCGTATTGTCTCCATGATTTCTTCCAAAGGAGTATTATCAAAAACGAACCAGCCATTTTTCCAGGCGATGACCTCCCTGACATTTACTTTTTTCAAGCTTCCCTGATTGGTTTCCTGATCAAAACTAAATTGTTCATTCGGTCGCAGATAGGTTTGATATTTTCCAAGCCGGACTTCCACCCCTCCTTCTACTAAAGTGGTTTTCCATGTTCTACGATCGGCATATGCCTCTACATTGAAATGCGTACCGGTAACTTTCACTTCCAAACCGGCAGGCGTTTTCACCGTAAAAGGTTTCAGCGTATCCGAAACGACTTCGAAATAGGCTTCACCTTGTAAAATTACTGTTCGCTGTTCAGCAGTAAACTCTACCGGATATTGCAAAGAACTTTCAGCATTGATCCAGACTTTAGTACCATCGGCAAGCACTAACCGATATTCACCACCAACCGGAACTTCCACCTTATGCATTAATGTTTGCTGTTCATTATTTTCCAAACCATTCGGTAGATTAACCGCATAATTCAATATAGCACTATCTCCGGTCAAAAATTGTTTTTCATTTAATTTCAAGGTTACCGGTTTCTTATCCAATACCACTTGCCTTCCATCCGCCAAAGTAAGAATAGCTTGGGGAGTTCCTGGGTGAATCAATGTAAAAGCCAATTCCTGTTGCCGTCTATAATCGCCCTGACGATTTATAATCCATATCGTTCCTATTCCCAGCAACAGGAGAACTATAGCAGCTACCCGCAAACCTATTTTCCTCATCCGAATAGATCTACGTTTTTCAACCCGATGCAAAATCGACCGATTCGCTTGTTCCGGATCGAAATGATTTTGCCACTCAAGCAGTTCGGCCAGGCTTTCTCCGCTCATGATCCGCCGATACAATGCCTCATGTTCCGAAGACCGACTACGCCACTCAGCCAACAGCCCGGCTTCTTCTTCAGAGAGTTGCCCGAAATAAGCTTTTTGCAACAACAAAATCAATTTTTGACGATCTTGTACAAGACACATAATTTGTTTTATATCGAATTACACTTTATATTAAAGACTAATAAGTCTTCCAAAAAGATGAATGATTCTTACAATTTTTTACCTTTGTTTTCGACTTTCAGGTTAAATAAAGATGAAATCAACAGCAAAACAAGGGATTAAAAATTCTTCTCCAAATGAATTTGCCAGTACAATGAATCGGTTGTATGCTCCTTTATGTTTTGCAGCCAACCGGTTTCTGAACGATAAATCGGCATCAGAGGACATTGTCCAGGAAGCTTTTGCACGGCTTTGGGAATTAGTGTCCAAAGAGAAGGAAATCGAAAGCATCGATAATTATATGTATATGTTGGTACATAACCTCTCTCTCGAATGGTTAAGAAAACTGAAATTACAGGAAAAATTCGTGAATAGCCGTTCGCTCAAAGAAGTGAACATTTTCAATGTTATAGTCGAAACAGATGTCGCTTTACAGATCATCAAGGAAATCGAAAAATTACCTCCCCGTAGTAAACAAGTCATGCAGCTCGCTTTTCAAGGCCTCGACAATCAGCAAATAGCACAGGAAATGAACATCTCAGTAAACAGTGTTAAAACACTGAAATACAAAAGCATCGACAAATTGAAAGCGATTTTCTCATCGGATACACTTTTAAAAATCCTGATGATCTTCGGCTAGTTTTCTAAACGAACTGTCTTTAAATCAAAAAAAACTTCTTTATTTTCTCTCTCGACAAGAATAATCGTTGTGAAAAAAGAAAAGAGACATACTTTTTGGGTATGCCTCTCTCAGTTAAAATTATTCCCGCTTTTATCCAATCATCACAACCAAGTATTTTGTTTGTTTCCAGAAATTATTTTCGTCATTGATTTTCAGGGTCATATTACCATCTTCACCGGTCTCCAAAGTATAGGAATCAGCCGGATGGACAGAAAGTAATTTCGCTTTTTTACTATTCAACGGGATCACCTTCATCTCACGGATATCCAAATCGGTAAAGTTGGCTTTTTGTGCTTGTGACGATACGATCGGCGGACAGAAAATCCCTTGTCTGGAAATTACCTCAGCTTCTTTCAGCTCTTTGCGGTTTCCAATCAAATAGTGTCCCTGATGAATCGCCATATCCTGTTCATTGATCGTCATTTGCTGACTTTTATTGGCTTTATCCAAAGCTTCCACATTCTCGGTCAGATTAGCGACTTCCTCGGTCTTCACTGCCAATTGCTGATTCTTCTCAGCCAATTGTTTAGTAATTTCATTCAGTTTCTGTGTACGTTGATCCAATTCCGCATTTAAGCCGGCAATCAATCTTTTAAACTCGGCCGACTGGCTTTTATTCTTACCTTCGAGTTTGGAAATCTGTTCTTTATAAGAAGCGATCGCCTCGGTAATAGCCTGTACGTCTTTTTTCAGCTGATTCAATTGCTGTTTGGATTTACTATTGGCTTTATTTTCATTAATTGTTTCCAAAGTCAATAAACGTTCGGCATCCCGCAACGATTGCATTCCGGCAGAAATATCGTTCAAATCGGCCAGCATACTCTCCATTTCGGAATTCTGCATAATATGTACTGTACTCAAAGAATCCAGACGGGCTTGTAAAGACTTATATTTCTGAGAACTCTCTACGCAACTACCCAAGAAGAACATAGAAGCTCCGATTCCTAAAATGACGATCTTTTTCATACTATTATTTTTTAGAGTTAGATTCTGTCCTTAAACAGGACAAATCCGATGCCACAAGCACAAAATCAACAAAATATACTAATTATCAATATATTACATACAACAGATTAAGAATCGCAGCTTGTAGAAAGTGGGGAAAAAGTAAAAATGCTGGGGAAATATTCCCCAGCATCGTATCCCGGTAAAGAAGACTCTCCTCATTATTTCCGATAGTCATAAAACCCGACTCCGGTCTTCCGTCCCAATAAGTTAGCGCGAACCATTTTCCGCAACAAAGGATGAGGCCGGTATTTAGAGTCACCGAATTCCCGGTACAACACTTCCATAATAGCCAGACAAACATCCAATCCGATCAAATCACCCAGTTCCAATGGTCCCATAGGATGGTTAGCCCCTAATTTCATCGCGGCATCGATTTCCTCTTTTTTCGCCACTCCGTCAGCTAATATACCGATGCCTTCGTTCACCAGAGGGATCAGAATCCGGTTGACTATAAATCCAGGAGCTTCCTCGACACTGACGGGCACTTTCCCGATTTCCTGCGATAAAGCAAATACCTGATCATGCACCTCTGCCGAAGTCAGCCGGCCTTTGATCACTTCCACCAGTTTCATAGCCGGAACAGGATTGAAGAAATGCATACCGATCACCTTTTCCGGACGGTTAGTCACAGCGGCCACTTCCGTTATAGAAAGCGAAGAAGTATTGGTTGCCAATATCGCTTCCGGTTTACAAATTCCGTCCAACAATTTGAATATCTCATGCTTGGTAGCCATATCTTCAGCTATCGCCTCGATCACCAAATCAGCATCGGCACAATCCTCATATTTCATCGTATCTTTAATCCTGGCCAATACCTGATCTTTAACCCCGGCTTCCAATTTACCTTTTTCCACCATTCTGGAAAGATTTTTATCCATAGCTTTGTGGGCTTTTGCCAAAGAAGCTTCAGAACGGCCTTTTAACAATACCTCATGTCCGGCCTGGGCAAATACCTGGGCAATACCATGTCCCATAGTCCCTGTTCCAACAATGCATATTTTCATAATCGATAAATTTAAATTACAAAGATTTTAATTCCCTTTAAATTCGGGTTTACGTTTCCATAAAAAAGCTTCCATGCCTTCCTTCTGGTCGGTCGTTGCGAAACACAACCCGAACAAACCGTTTTCGATGACGATACCGGTATCCATATCCGTTTCCACTCCCCGGTTGATGGCTTCTTTGGCATAACGGACCGCCAATGGCGCTTTAGCAGCAATAGTCTTTGCCATAGCCATACACTCATTCATCAATTCTTCCGGTTCCACCACTTTGTTCACCAGTCCGATCCGGCAAGCTTCCTCGGCATGGATAACCGCAGCCGTATAAATCAACTCTTTGGCTTTACCTAATCCGACTAAACGCGGTAAACGCTGGGTACCGGAAAATCCCGGCGTGATCCCAAGTCCCACTTCCGGCTGACCGAACTTCGCCTTAGCCGAGGCGATACGGATATCACAAGCCATCGCCAGTTCACATCCTCCCCCTAAAGCAAATCCATTCACGGCAGCAATAACCGGCTTAGCCATCAGTTCGATTTTCCGGAAAACAGCAGCCCCTAACTCACCGAAACGCCGGCCTTCTTCGGCCTTCATCACACTCATTTCAGCAATATCGGCTCCCGCAACAAACGAACGTCCTTCGCCTGTCAGAATAACCACATCGGTTTCCGGATCGGCTGCAATTTCATCGAATGCCCGGTCCAATTCCTGTAAAATCACCGTATTCAAGGCATTCAATGCCTCCGGATGATTGATCTTTACCAGACAAACACGATCTTGTTTTTCCAGCATTAATTTTTGATACTCCATGTCCGGGCTTTTATTTGTCAGTTTTCCGGATGTTTGCCAACCTCTCGGTCAGCAACGGAACGATCTGTTTCACATCCCCGACAATTCCCAGGTCGGCAACGTTAAAAATCGGAGCATATTTATCCTTGTTCACGGCAACGATAAATTCCGATTCCTCCATTCCGGCCAAATGCTGAATAGCTCCGGAAATACCCATAGCGAAATACAGATCGGGACGAACGGTTTTCCCGGTTTGGCCAACCTGACGGTCATGAGGCATAACCCCGGCATCCACCATGGCACGTGAAGAAGAAACCTCGGCATTCAGCGTTTCCGCTAATTTTCCGAGCATCTCAAATCCCTCCGTATTACCTACACCACGGCCTCCGGATACGAGAATCTTCGCTTCTGTTATATCGATACGGTTCTTTTGTTCTTTCACCGTCTCGAGAATCCGCACTTTAAATTTCGACTTATCGAAATGAATATTCACCTTCTCTACCGTTCCGGCACGTTGTTCATCTTTCGGTTTCGTGCGCATCACTCCCGGACGTACGGTCGACATTTGCGGCCGGTGTTCTTTACAAATAATCGTCGCCATCAGATTTCCTCCGAATGCAGGACGGGTCATCAGCAAATCCCGTTCATCCGAGATAGCGAGGCCCGTACAATCGGCTGTCAACCCGGTCTCTAAACGGGCGGATAAACGAGGGCCCAAATCCCGGCCGATCGTCGTCGCTCCAATCAGTACGATACTGGGTTTACGCTCACGTACAATCTGTGTAATCGCCTGAGCATAAGGCTCGGTATTATATTGTACCAACTCCCGTTCGTCAGCACACAATACGACATCGGCCCCATAAGCGATCAATTCCTGTGCCTGACCCTCCACTTCATAACCCAACAACATCGCTACCACTTTTTCATTCAGGCTATCGGCCAACTCCCGGGCTTTCCCCAATAATTCGATGGCAACTTTCTGAATAACTCCTTCCCGTTGCTCTACGAATACATAAACGTCTTTATATTGAGATTTATCCATCTTCATCAGATTTTAAACTTTAGATTTCACCGGATTATTCCCGGTTTTCCTCTAAAATCATGTATTAAATAATAAATTTCTCTTTCAATTTTTCAATAATAACATCTACAGCTTCGGCCGGTTCCACTTCGAAAACTTTTCCGGCTGCTTTAGCTCCTTTGGTAAAAGACTTCCATACCCGCGTCGGCGAACCGTTCAATCCCAATTTAGCTTCATCCACACTGATATTATTAAAATTCCAGATTTCCACTTCCCGATCGTATGCCTCTACGATTCCCCGCACAGACATATAGCGCGCTTTGTTTGCCGTAGCCAGAACAGTAACGACACAGGGAGATTCCACCTGTACGGTTTGATATCCTTCTTCGGTAGATTTACGGATCGTAAACAACTTGTCACCATCGAATTCCAAATTCTCGACATACGTCACTTGTGGCAAATCGAGATGCTCGGCAATCTGAGGTCCTACCTGCGCCGTATCTCCATCGATCGCCTGCCGGCCGGTAATGACCAGGTCGAAATCCAGCATCCGTAAAGCACCGGCAATAGCATTCGACGTAGCCAATGTATCTGCACCGGCAAACTTACGGTCGCTCAAATGAATCGCCCGGTCGGCTCCCATGGCAAAAGCTTCACGCAAAATATCGTCGGCCTGAGGCGGTCCCATCGTAATAACGGTTACCTGCGCACCATATTTATCTTTCAAGGCCAAAGCCATTTCCAATCCTCCTTTATCGTCGGGATTCATAATGCTAGGTACACCATCCCGTATCATTGTTCCTGTTACCGGATCGAGTTTGATCTCTGTCGTATCAGGTACTTGTTTTATACAAACTACTATTTTCATGTATTCTCTTTTTATAAGTTCAATGCGGAAAACATTATTATTTCAATAGAGCAGCAGCAATCACCATCCGCTGTACTTCAGAGGTTCCCTCATAAATCTCCGTAATCTTGGCATCTCTCATCATCCGTTCGACCGGATACTCACGGGTATATCCATACCCTCCGTGGAACTGTACGGCTTTTGTCGTCACTTCCATCGCTGTTTCAGCAGCAAATAACTTAGCCCGTGCCGAATCGACAGAGTAAGGGATTTTCCTGTCTTTCTTCCAGGCAGCCGTCCGCACCAACAAACGGGCAGCTTCGATCTTGGCATTTAAATCGGCCAACTGAAATTGGGTATTCTGAAATTGTCCGATAGAGCGTCCGAACTGTTTCCGTTCTTTCACATATTTTATTGTCTCATCCATGGCTCCCTGAGCAATTCCCAAGGCCTGTGAAGCAATTCCCATACGTCCGCCATCGAGCGTCTTCATCGCAATTTTAAATCCTTCACCCGGTTTACCCAGCATATTTCCTTTAGGCACAATACAATTTTCAAAAATCAACTCACAGGTTGCGGATCCCCGGATCCCCATCTTTTTCTCTTTTTTACCGATGGAAAATCCCGGAAAATCCCGTTCAACGATAAAAGCAGAGATTCCTCGTGTACCCTGCGACTTATCGGTCATCGCCATAACAATGTAAACGTGTGCATAAGCTGCATTCGTAATAAATATTTTGGACCCGTTGAGCACATAATGATCCTCTTCAGCAACAGCCATCGTCTGCTGGGCAGAGGCATCGGTACCTGCATTCGGTTCGGTCAGACCAAAAGCTCCGATCCATTCTCCCGAACATAATTTGGGTAAATATTTTTTCCGTTGTTCTTCATTTCCGAATTCATAGATCGGAGAAGCACACAAAGAGGTATGGGCAGAAACAATAACCCCGGTCGTTGCACATACCCGGGACAATTCCTCTACAGCCATAGAATACAATACGTTATCACCACCGGCTCCGCCATATTCCACCGGGAAAGGGATACCCATAATCCCCAGTTTCGCCATTTTTTCTACCGTTTCGACAGGGAATCTCTCTTCTTCGTCCACTTCTGCCGCCAGCGGTTTTACTTCTTTCTCAGCAAATGCTCTGATCATCTGCTGAAACAATATCTCTTTTTTTGATAATGAAAAATCCATACCTTTTTTAATTTATAGTTTACGATTCGGGCTAGAGGTATCCACCATCCATCCTCCATCGTGATTTCCTTCAATACGCTTTCGTCGTTCAGCACATCTTTTTTAAATCCGGGGCAACGATCAGAGTTGCTTCTGTAGCTGCCTGCACCTGTTCTACCGTAAACTCAGGATGTATCTCTTTCAGTACAATTCCCCCGGGTGTGATCTCCATAACTCCCATTTCTGTAACGATCATATTCACCTGCCCCTTGGCTGTCAAAGGTAAAGTACATTTTTTCAGGATTTTCGGATTTCCTTTTGCCGTATGTTCCATGGCCAGGATCACCTTACCGGCTCCCATCAGCAGGTCCATCGCTCCACCCATTCCCGGTGTTTTTTTCCCCGGTATCATCCAGTTGGCTAAATCTCCTTTCTCATCTACTTGCAAGGCCCCCAGGATACTGACATCTACGTGTCCGCCCCGGATAATACCGAACGAAGTAGCACTATCGAAGCTGGCCGCTCCGGGCAGAGCCGTTATCGCTCCACCGCCGGCATTGATCAAGTCCGGATCTTCTTCTCCCGGAGCAGGAGTCGGCCCCATACCGATCAATCCATTCTCCGTTTGTAAAATGACCTCGACACCTTCAGGCAGATAATTCGGCACTAAAGTCGGCAAACCGATACCCAGATTCACCACGTCTCCATCGTGGAGTTCCATTGCCACTCTCCTGGCAATCACTTCCCTGATTTGTTCTTTTTCCATAGCTTGTATATTTTCAATGATTCATTCTTCGATCCAATTCCTGCGCAATAAACGAGGCGACATCGTCGGCATAGGTATTCATCCCGAAGCCGGCATCGTACCCCAATTCTTTCGCCAACTCATGTGAAATCCGGGGACCACCACAAGCCAGGATCACTTTGTCCCGTAATCCTTCGGCTTCTAACATCTCCACGAGTTCCGTCAGATTTTTAATATGAATATCTTTCTGAGTCACGGTCTGCGAAACCAATAAAGCATCGGCTTTCAACTCGATAGCCTTAGCGATAAATTCCTCGTTGGTCACCTGGCTACCCATATTCAAGGCTTCGAACATTTCATACCGCTCCAAACCATAATGTCCGGCAAAACCTTTCATATTCATAATAGCGTCGATTCCCACCGTATGGGCATCTGTTCCGGTACTAGCTCCGATCACCACAATTTTCCGACCGATATGTTCCCGGACAAACTGATCGGTCTCTCCCATATCCCACTTGGTCGATTCCACTTTCGGCACATAGATATGGCTATAATCTACCGTGTGTACACAATTTCCATAACAATTAAAAAAAGTATATCCTTTCGTCAGTTCCTGATGAAACACCACCTGAGGATTTTCAAATCCCATTTTTTTCATCAACTGTTTAGCAGCCTCTATCGCTTCATCTCCGGCAGGTACAGGTAAAGTGAAACTCAGCTGTGTCTTTCCGTCGTTCATCGTATCCCCGTAGGGTTTTATCTTTTTCAGATCGAGGGTTTGATCGAAATCTCTCCCTTCTGTTGAATATAAACCTCCGCTCATAATCTTTATTTGATTTACGATTTTTGTTATCTGTTCATCATAATCTCTACAAAAGGATTGCTATAGTTCTTTCCCTTGGCACAAACGCCGTCCAAGCCTTTTCCTCCGTTTTTGGGACGCTTGATATCGGCAAAAATTCCTTTTTCCAAGGCTGTAAAAAGTCCTTCCCGTTCAATCTTTTCCAAGAGAACGGTAGCTTTATCCAACACTTCTTTCGCCCTGTTTTGTATAATCCCGTTTTCTTTAAAGACCACTTCATCTCCGATATTTTTCATATTATTAAAAATATAACGGGCATTCTCGATCGACAGATAACGATCCGACATAAATGGAGTATGTATGGCTTCGGTCGGCATTCCCAACAGTTGAATACCTTGTGAAGTCCAGATTCCGATCATATTGAAAAGAGCATCCTGAATATGTCCGCGGAAAATATTTCCGGTCATAAATTTCGTCGGAGGCATATATTTCAAAGTAGCCTTCGGAAAAATTTCCCGGGTCATCTGGGCCTGAGCCAATTCGTACAAAAAGCCGTTTTCCAGCATGGGATCCATTTCAAAAGCATGTCCCAGGCCCATTTGTTCTTCCGGCAGCCCGGCCAATAAAGCCAATTGTTCATTGATCAGATCGGAAGCCAAAACAGTATGTGCTTCTTCGACAGCGTCGGCAGTAGTCAGGTAGTTATCTTCGCCTGTGTTGATTATCACTCCGGCAAAGCCGTTGATCACCCGCGACATAAACTGGTCGACCAACGTCCGCTGCATATTGATATCCCGGAATAAAATCCCATACAACGCATCGTTCAACATCACATCCAGCCCTTCCAAAGCTCCCATCACAGCAATCTCCGGCATACATAAACCGGAACAATAATTACACAGCCGAATATAACGACCGACTTCTTCTCCTACCTCATCCAAAGCTTTCCGCATAATCCGAAAATTTTCCTGGGTGGCAAAAGTTCCGCCGAATCCTTCTGTCGTAGCCCCATAGGGTACATAGTCCAACAAACTTTGCCCCGTTGTACGGATCACAGCAATGACATCCGCCCCTTGCCGGGCAGCCGCCTGTGCCTGTACCACGTCTTCGTAAATATTACCGGTAGCGACAATGACATAAAGATAAGGCTTTGCTCCCTCTCCGATCGTTGCGATATAATTCTCACGCCGTTTCCGGTTGTCGGAAATCCGACGGATACTGGCCTCGATATAGGGTTGCAACGCTTTTTCCCGCTGGCCGGGAGTACATACCGGTACCCGGGTGACATCTACTTTCCCGGCAGCCACTTGTTCGGCTATTTCCTGCGGAGTCATTCCGGTTTCCACCATTACATTACCCAGAAAGAATAAAATTCCTTCTCCCAACACGTTCTTTTCTTTCAGCTCGTCTACCAAAATGTTCGGCAGAGGGACAGCATGAACATCCACTCCGTCGATACCCAGCAAACGACACAATGTCCTTTCGACAGCCACTGTCGTATAGCCATCCACAAAATCCTGCACCTGGTCAGCAATCTTACGGGCCATTTCACGGGCATGTCCGACTTTATCAAAATCTATTCCTAATTTACTTTTCATATATATTTTCTTTCTACTGTACTGTCTTTTTCCAATCAGGATTTTCTTCCTGCAAATAATTTTCCACCCGTTCCAACACTCCACGGTCGATCCCCAGCATCCAGGCAATACGCATCGCCTCCTGGGGAACTTCTTCTCCGCTGTCTTCTTCGAGTGAATAATCGATAAACTCATTGATATTTTTCAGGGTCATATTCCCTTCAACCCGATTCTCTACAAATCCCCGCACTCTCAATTTACGGCATTCGGCCGTTATTCCGCTATAATGGGTAGTAACCATAGCCATCACCCGGTGAGTAGTCAAAAAATCCACTACCCCATTCACAATTGCCCGTCCCTCGACGGGATTGGTCGTCCGGGCCAATTCGTCTATCAGCACCAAAATTTTACTTCGCTGCCTGACTTGCCGGATCATTTCATCCACCCGCAACATCTCAGCCGCATAAGAAGAGAGACCGTTCAATTCATCCTGATCATCCCCGATACTGGTCAAGACTTGTTCCACGAGCGGCATACCCGCCCGCCGGGCAGGTACATAAAAACCGAACTGCATCAGGTATTGCGCCAATTGCACACTTTTCAACAACACTGTCTTTCCGGCCATATTGGCTCCGGTAATCACCGTCGTTCCCTTTTCCAATTTCAAATCTACAGCCTGAAACGCTCTTCCTTCCTGTTCTAAAATCTCCCGGATCTGAGGATGGAAAAGACCTTCGAACACCATTTCCCCCTCTTCCGGAATTTGCGGCAAAGTCAATTGTCCTCTTATTGCTTGTCTGGCTTTTGCCAATACGACATCCAGCAATCCGACCGCTTCCAAAGCCTGTTTCAAATCGTCGTGATAAGGTCTCAACTGCACAGACAACTCTTCGCGTACCTTGTCTTCCAAAACCACACTTTGTACATACAACGCTTCTAATTCCCGTTCTTCTGCCCCTTGAAGGCTCTTTTGTTTTATTTCAGCTCTCAGCCCGGCCAGCTCAGCCGAATAAGTATCATAAATATAAAAATGAGGAATCCGATTCCCTTCCGGATCCAACAAACGTACAACCGGCTCCAGTTCCGGGAGTAAAACAATCCGCCATTCTTCGACAAGTCCCCTGATTTCTTCCGAGCACAAAGCAAAAGTTTTCAATTCGAACAATTCAAGATCATCCAACACTTGCTCCATCGCCATCCGCCCGATCGTCCCCCGGATATCTCTCACCTGCATCAGCTTACCAGTCAAACGTTCCAGCCGGGATTCATTTTCAGGTTGTTCAAAAAGTACCATGATCTTTTGAATACGTTCAAATTCGGCCTCCAACCGAGATTTCGAATCGAGCCAGGGCAGATCATACAATACCCTCCGGCCTACAGCCGAACAGATATCCAATTGTTCGATCATATAACGGAATCCCCTGACTTGTCTTATCGCTTCCCTTAAAATCATATCCTCAACGGTTTTTACCGACTTTTTCTATTTTTTTCACATCATACACCGGAATTTGCAAGCTTTCTTCCAATGCTTGCTGCAAACGCAACGAATCCAAAAATAATCCTCCCGGAGACTGAGGATTGATCGTAACGGCCAAAAGCCGGCTACGATGAAGCACCTGTACTCTTCCGCCCTTACGTAAAAAGGCATAAAAAGACTCAGGTGCGGCAAAAACACGGGTAAAATCACGGACGATCAATTCTACGGTCTGTTTCTGTACGCGTAAAAACTGAAATACTTTATCACTCACAGCACCGGCAATAAAGATCCGATGCCCATATTGCAGCAGATCGGTTCCACTTTTCTCCAGCATAAACACAGAAGGCAATTTCAGATCGATACATTCTCCCTCCGGCCCGACCGCCCATACACCTTGTTGAATGGCATCCAACCTCTCTTGTAAAACTTCGTCCACCTCTTCCAGATCGATCAAATCACAAACATAACGGGTACGTCTCACCAATTCCCGAATATTCCCGGAAACAGCAGCCCCCGTCGCTAAGACCATCGCCTCCGTAACGATGGGAGACGCCAGGCTTAAACGGGACAAAGCCCCGTCGACCAAGGTCGTTCGTACCCCGAAATCTTTCATATGCCGGATCAGACTTTTCAACCCGGCAGTATCCGCAGGCCCTGAAAGCAATACTTTTCCCGAAGTTTTAGCCCTGGCGATAACCAACCGTCCCAAAGCAGTCCGATGATCATCGATTTCCATGATTTCAGCCACCAACCTCCTCTCCCGGTAATGTTTCTCCGAAGTAACGAATATCATTCCTTCCGGCACGATAATCTCGGGTTTCGGGGTTTGACATACCTGATCCCGGTTTTCTCCGTCAATTCCGATCGAAGTCAGAGCGAACCGATCTGCCGAATCTTTTATCCTGCGAAGGATGTAATTCAGGCATTCTGTTTTCCCTGTATTTTTCTCCAATCCGACAATTGCCAGACTCCTGTAATCGGATATGTCATCAACAAAACCCATCTGTTCAGCATTTTCATTTATGATTCCGGATTTATCCTTTCAATCGAATGAAACGGTAAATCCAAAATCACAAATAATTTATCCTTTCGCCAATAGATTACGTGTCTTACGATCCAGATTCGCCGGTTCGAGAGACAAGCGTTCTCCGCTCAGCAACTCAGCCACTCCTTCTGTTTTACGGCGCTTCTCACACTCTTCACAGTGGCATTCGTCTCTGTAATCCGTCGGTTCGGTATACGTAGTCACCACGCCTTCAAAATTACGCAACACCACCCGATTGGGGCCCTGAGAAATCAGATAGGTCGGCATCACCGGAATTTTTCCGCCTCCACCGGGAGCATCCACGACGAAAGTAGGCACGGCATAACCGGAAGTATGTCCCCGCAGGTTCTCGATAATCTCGATTCCCTTCGATACAGGGGTACGGAAATGACCGATACCCACAGAAAGATCACAGATATAGATGTAATAGGGACGTACCCGGATCTTGACCAACTCGTGCACCAATTTTTTCATGACATGTGTACAATCGTTGATCCCGCGGAGCAGGACAGACTGATTTCCCAGAGGTATACCCGCATCGGCCAGCCGGGCACAAGCAGCCGCCGACTCTTCGGTAATTTCGTTCGGATGGTTGAAATGAGTATTCAGCCAAATCGGATGATATTTCCGAAGCATATTTACCAATTCCGGCGTAATGCGCTGGGGTAACACCACCGGTGTTCTCGACCCGATACGGATAATCTCGACATGAGGGATTCCACGCAGCCGTTTGATGATATATTCCAATCGTTCGTCACTGACCAATAAGGCATCCCCTCCCGATAGGAGGACATCTCTCACCTGGGGGGTATTAGCGATATATTCGATACATTTATCGATTCTTTCCAATGGAGTGGCACAATCGTGATGTCCGGCAAAGCGGCGCCGGGTACAATGCCGGCAATACATCGAACACATATCGGTGATCAGGAACAACACCCGGTCAGGATAACGGTGGGTCAGTCCCGGTACGGGTGAATCACCGTCTTCATGCAAGGGATCTTCCAGATCAGCCGGTGACCGGTGTAATTCTTCAATGGTCGGCACCGATTGTTTACGGATCGGACAATAAGGATTATCGGGATCGATCAGACTCAGATAATAAGGTGTGATCGCCATCCGTAATGTCTTCAGCGACTCACGGATACCCTCTTCCTCATCTGGTGTCAGCCGGATGTATTTCTTCAGCTGATCCAAAGTTTCAATCCTGTTCTTCACCTGCCAATGCCAATCGTTCCATTGTTCATCGGTCACTTCAGGGAAAAACTCTTTTCTTCTGCTAGCCATAAAAACATATTTTTAATTCGTCGGGATTATAAAATCCCGACCATTCAGGCATACAACTCTGTAAATATCTTCCGTAATGCCTCGCTTTCACGAAGTTCCTGCAGTGTAATCTCAGCATGTCCTTTGGTATACCCATTTCCAACGATCATAGTCACATCGCTGCCGACACCTTCCGCTCCCAAAGCAGCCTTCGTAAAACTGGTCGCCATAGAGAAGAAATAGACCAATCCGTCATTTTTAGTACACAAGATGCTGGTCATCTCAGTATCCGTAATATTCACATTATTGATCGTAATATCACACATTTCACCATTCGTCAGTTCGGCAATTTTCTCCATAACCGGAACCGGCTGAGTTGCATCGGCCGAGAATACATAATCACAGAAGCCTAATTTCTGAAGCCGTTCGGTACTTCTCTGGCTATGGCACAAACCGATTACTTTACCGGTAACACCAGCACGTTTCTTTGCTTCATAGCAACACAACATACCCGATTTACCACCGGCACCGATAATCAATACCGTATCTCCCGGTTTCACCAATTTAGCAGTCTGAGCCGGAGCTCCGGCTACATCGAGAGCCGACAAAGCCAACTTTTCCGGCAGATCTGACGGAATTTTCGCATAAATACCACTTTCAAACAAAATAGCTTTACCATCGATATCTACCTGGTCGACATCTGCCCGGATTTCTTTAATTTTATCGATACGAAGCGGAGTCAGCGACAAAGACACCAAAGTTGCGATTTTATCTCCCACTTTCAGATCGGTCTTTCCAACTAAAGCATCTCCGATTTTTTCCACCGTTCCCAGTAACATACCACCGGAACCGGTCACCGGATTACGGTGTTTTCCTTGTTTCTCTACAATTCCCAGCATGATCCCGGCAATTTTAGCTTTATCCCCTCCGGCTTGTTCTTCAATCTGAGTAAAACTAGCCGAATCGATATTCAGAGTTTGCACATCGATCAAAATCTCGTTATCATAGATTTCGTCCATATTGTTATCCAGTTTGTCAGCCGGTTGTGGTAATACTCCTTTCGGTGAAATTACTCTATGCGTTCCGTATTTATTTCCTTTTTTCATAACGTTTTATTTTTTAATATTTACTTTAATTTTTTCACTTTATACCTTTCGACTTATAGCCTATAGCTTTTCAGCCTTTAGCTTTCAAATTCAATATCTTCCGTGCTTCGGCCGAGGTAGCGATTTCGCGTCCCAATTCCTTAGCGATACGAACGACCTTAGCTACCAACTCGCCATTGGATTTTGCCAACACCCCTTTTTCGAGATACAGATTATCTTCGAACCCCACTCTGACATTTCCTCCCATAGCGATAGCAGGAGCAGCCAAAGTAAAGGCATGGCGTCCGATACCGGTTGCAGTCCAGGTAGAACCTGCCGGAATAGCATTTACAAGCCAGCAAAGATTAGGAACTGTTGCAGGCGTACACCCGGGGACACCGAGTACAAAATTAAACTGCATGGGAGCTCCCGGTACCTGACCTTTCTTTGCCATATTCAATACGGTTTCGAGATGTCCCATCTCGAAACATTCGTATTCCGGTTTGATCCGGTTTTCCAGCATTCTTTTACCGAAATCCCTCATCATAGGCATGGTATTTTCAAATACCTCATCTCCGAAATTACAGGTGCCACAATCCAGGGTAGCCATTTCCGGGAAAAGTTCGGTCGGCTGCAGACGTTCTTCCGCTGTCATTCCTACAGCCCCTCCGGTCGAAGGGATCAGAATCACATCCGGGCATACTTCATATATAGCGTCTATACACGTTTTGAAACGTGCTTTGCTCTGAGTCGGCGTACCGTCGTCTTCACGTACGTGAAGATGAACGATAGCAGCACCTGCATCTACAGCAGATTTTGCTTCTCTGACGATTTCTTCTACAGTATAAGGAACGGCGGGATTTTGTTCTTTCGTTACCTCTGCCCCGCAGATCGCAGCTGTTATAATCAATTTTTCCATAATTATCAAGACTATTAACTTACATTATCCTTTCCGCTGATCCTCTTTTTTCACCACACAGGTTCCACTGGCCCGGCAAACCACAATCGGTTCAGCCAGGACATCCGCAGCCGAAGCTGAAATATCCGGACGGGCAGCGACCACCTTACGGGCTTCGAAAACCATTTTGCGGGAAGTATTTCCTACTTTCACGATTTCACCGACAGCTTCGATATAGTCGCCGGCATATACCGGAGCCAAAAACTCCACATTGTCATAGGCCACAAAAAGACCTTCATCTCCGTCATGCATAATCAGCAGTTCGGTCGCAACATCGCCGAATAAATGCACCATATGAGCTCCATCCACCAAATTTCCGCCATAATGAGCATCTTTAGCGCTCATCCGAAGTCTTATCATTGATTTTTCCATATTTTTAAATTAACCGGAACAGATCTACACCCATCCCTTTCGATTACACCTCCTTTTTACCTTTTACCTTCCCCGCTTTTTGCCTCTTCGCCTTTAGCTTATCCCCCTACCCTTTCACTAAAAAATCCACGAATATTCCGGGAGTCTTTATCAGCTCGGGATACAAATCTCCGGTTTCTACCAACTCCTGCACTTCCGCAATAACCAAATCGGCAGCCGTCGCCATCAGTGGATTGAAATTCTGAGTCGTACCTTTATAGACTAAATTTCCGGACTCATCCCCTACACTAGCACCGATCAAAGCCACATCCGCCCGCAACGGTTTTTCCAGCAAATAATCTTTACCGTCGATATTCAGTACTTGTTTACCTTCTGCTACCAGGGTTCCGATACCTGTCGGAGTCAATACTCCCCCCAAACCGGCACCACCGGAACGGATCCGTTCGGCTAAAGTACCCTGCGGACTGAATTCGATCTCCAGTTCACCACTGTTCATTTGTTCACTCGTACATGGATTCGTACCGATATGCGACACGATCACTTTCTTCACCTGCTTGTTAGCGATCAACTGTCCGCATCCTTTATCCGGATAGGCGGTGTCGTTCACGATGAGAATCAGATTTTTCACTTCCGATTGAGCCAAAGCGTTAACGATTGCGTTAGGTGTCCCGTTAGAAAGAAACCCGCCAATCATAACCGTCATCCCATCTTTTACCTTTGCTACTGCCTCTTCCACTGAAATAAGCTTCTTCATAAGTATATGGTTTTGTTTAAAATTAAACTAATTCGATCTAGCATGTCAAATTTATAGAATTTAAAATCAAATATGACATATTTTATACAGATTTTTTTCTGTATTCTATTATTTGGAATGATTCCATTCGTAACAGATTTTTTTGATGATAATTTGAAAAACGCGAAATGTTAATAGTAAATGCAGATAGAAACATTTCTTAGACACGCAAATAGTTATAAAATGCATGCCACGAAAATCATTGACCGTACGAAAGCAAGCCGGATAAAACAAAGGCTTTCAATCTGATAATCAGAAAGAAAGCCTTATCTCCAATAACAAAAAACTGAATAGAACTTATCAAACAATCCCTTTTTAGGGTATCCCAGTTAGAAAATTCTGATTTTTTGTAGTGAAATTGAATATACGTTTCTGTAATTTTGGTCGGTCAACACGAATTTCAAATACCGTGCATTTGTAGGAGCAGCTATTGACAAAAGGTCGATTTCTCCAAGGGTTGTACCCAACGTATAATCTATTGCCTCAGTCCAGACACTTCCATCGACAGAAAACTGGACCTGTACTTTTCGTGCCATAAAAGCCCGTTTTCTTGGAGAAGTTGCAATATCAGAGGCAACTTGTTCTATTGCAAAACCATTTACCCGCTTTGTCTCTTGCATATCAACTGTTATTTCATATTTTAAAAAATCATAATGATTAAATGTTGCCCAGGCTGTCGCATTTAAGTCAAACAATTTCTCATAGCCTTTGGAATAATAATCCCCTTCTTTCGGAGTTACAACACACTCATAAGTCCATGTCTCGTTATTCAGATAAGTCAAATCAGGCAGTACCGGATTTCCTTTTTCTTCAACAAAATCATAAGTTTCCGGGAAATAATGCTTATTGTAGCGTTCTACCTTAAAGTCAGAAACAAGTTCCGCCATCACTTCCATCGCAAATTTACTTATTTCAAGGTCAGTGATTTTACTGGCACTAACCTCCTCTCCCAATACTTCCTCACTCAAATAGCGGTTCTTGCCCAATACCAACTTCTTCAATCCCGGCATATTCATAATATCCTCAAAGCTATCGATGTCGTAATCAATTTCAAGGGTTTCCAAACCGGCAACAGCTTCTTCCGTCAGCTCAGCAATACCGTATCTTGTTAACATCAGCGCTTTAAAGCCATCTGTATACACTTTAGCACGTTCCAATTCAGTCGATACTACAATCGCATCTACACATCCTTCCAGGTGGCCGTAACTGTGTACTGTTAATGTTGTCTCTGCATCAATTTTATCTTTCAGTAAATAATAAAGACTCTCCGGTGCGCTTTTCATAACCGTTCTCTTGCCCTGTCCGGCAGAAGTATATACGAAGGCAATGCTATCTATCTGATTTCCCCACTCATCCAGGACCAGCGCCAAACGATCTTGTACATAAAAATGTTTGTTCACCATAGTCGGGAAAATCAATACTTGCTCATGTTCAGGCGAATAAGGTCTTCCTACCTGGGTTACAGCTAAAGAAGTATTACCGTTTTTATCCATATTGGCTACCGACACCTGGTAAGTAAGATTTCCGTCACAAGGCAGGCTGCACGCAAACGTACCTCTTTCCAACAAAGTATCCCGTCCGATCCCATCTACCGTCCAAGAAACTTTTACTTTATCGATAATCGGGTCATCCACAGATTTCCACGAAACTACCAAACGATTCCAACCGGCTTTGACATCCAGGTCGTCACATTTCACCAAATAGCGAATCGGGCCATCACCTGCATAATCTTTATACGTATCTTCCAAACTTTCACAGCCCCCGAAAATCAACAAAGGGAGCAAGAGCCATAAATATATTTTCTTCATAATATCAATCTTTTGCTGTATAAACTTCCAATTCATGCACCGTCACATATTTCTGGTCATTTCCACCCATAAAAGCATTCTCAAAACCTATAGGCGCAAAAAAGACCTCGTTCACCACCACTTTCAGATAGCGGTATTTCTCTCCTTCTGCCGGGCAAGTCAAGGTAATAAAACAAGGTGAAGCCAAATCCAAGGCATCCCGAGAAACAATGAGATAATCCCCATTCTCGTTACAACGTTCACACCAACGTTCCTTATTATCAATTCTCCGGTCTTGTTCGAAATGTGAAATCTCTACCCACGAGGCATCGTCATCTTTCGTTTGGGATGCGTAAAGAGTCACACTGCTCGGTAACTTGCTCGCATAACACAACGTCCACACATCTCCCCATTTCGGAAAAGTTTCATATTGGCCGGGGCCATAGGGCCAACTGGTCCGGACTGCCAACATTCCGTACAGGCGGACCTCTGCCGGTAACTTTTCTTCCATCATATCAATAATAAACAGGGCTTTCCCGGGTTTCTCCGGTGTAGATACCGCCATCGGACCGGCCAAGTAGGTATAAAAACTCGTCCACGATTCAATACCAAAGCTTTGATCTCCTTTTTTATCCCCGTCCAACAAATATTGCTTGCCTAACTTCGCAGTGGGATCTTCCTGGGAAAGTTCCTCCGGATCAGAAAGATTATTCAGACTGACAGGCAACTGTTCTATCGCCAAAGGCACAATGTCTTTCCATACCCTTTCTTTTACCATATTCCCCCGGAAATCCTCTACGCGTACCACAAAATCATAACTGTCCCGTTGCTGTTTGAAAGTATCCCGTATCACCGTATTACCTTTTTTCGGCACAAAACTTTTAAATAAAAGGGTGTCCGGCAGTTTGGTATTCGGATCTTCCCCCACATAAAACAGGTGAGCCATACCTTTCAAATCCTCTTCCAAGTCATAAGACAAAACAAAACCATTACCCCAACCCGGAACGACCTCTAAGTTGTTGATAAAAGCAACCGGTCCGGAATCCCGGGTATCAAAGGTGACTTCTAACGCCTCCGACTCCACATCGTTCCTATCGCACAAAGTCACATAAGCCTTCACCCCTTTCCGCGCCTCATTAAAACCTGTGATAAGCAATGAATCGCAGGCATAACTACCGGTCCGGATCATATCCTTCCCAAACCCGTCCTGGTAGCGTACCCGGATACTGTACACCTTCTCATCCGCCGGTAAACGATAGTGCATCACTGCACCGCCCTCCACCGGAGAAAACGTCAAGCCATCTGCCGGAACCAAAACATCGAAATATGCTTCTTCTTTCTGACAACCCCACAAGACCCAGGCAACAAGCCATATATAAACCAATCTTTTCATAATTATTCCTATTAAATCATTAATATTACCATCCCGGATTCTGTACACAACCGGATATCATCACCTCTTCGCTCTGAAGCGGAAACAGATAATCGCGTGGCGAGATAAACTTCCGTTTTGCCCAAACCCTGACAGGTTCTCTAAAGTTATTATAAAACTCTCTGGCATTCTGCCCGACAATATTCCATCCGTATTGTTCCTCATTCAATTCATCCACTGCGGTCAACCAGCGACGCAGATTCCAAAAACGTCTTCCTTCAAAAGCAAACTCAATATCCCACTCCCGGTGGATAATCTTACGCATTCCTTCCTTCGTCGCCACTTTTCCAGGGTTCTTGGCATAAGTTTCCCAAGCTTCTTTCACATCCGGAATACCGGCACGCCGACGCACTTCGTTCAAAGGCGCATATACATGTTCTTCATCCGGAACCGCCAGATATTCATTCCATGCCTCCGCTTTCATCAAATAAAGATCTGCCAAGCGAATCAATACACAAGGATAATCATTCGTAAAAGCATTATTATAACCTACATTAGAAACTTCGGAATCCGAACCCTTCTTCATCCAATAGCCGGTCAAATTTTGCGGAACAGAATTTGTAATGGAAGCCTCCCGCGTACCAAAACGCTCACCACGGTAAGCCTCTACCAGTACATTCTTTTTACCGAGCTGGTAATAACAACGGTCGGCAGCAATATGCGCATAAAACCGCGGTTCTCTTTTTAAATGCAATTTCAGTACTTTCTCGTCCATAGCCACCACATCCTTATACCTCTTGTCGTCTTCCGTTCCCATCGTATAACGCTCTTCATACTTCCACCACGCCTTATCCTCTTCTATCGGCAAACCGTGTTCCGTATAATACATTTCCACCATTTTCAGACTCGGAGCCACACATCCTTTCATTTCCATATTATAATCCTCATCCGTACTATTGAAATAAGGACGGGTCCATTTCGGCCAGCCTCCATTTACAAAAGACTCATAGCGGAACATATAAATCGCCTCTGCATTTTCAAAATTCAAGGCTATAGCCGATGCTTCAATATCTTTTATCCGGTCTGTAATCTTGTCGCTCTCACTCGAAATCAGATATTTTCCTCCCCGGTTACAAATAAGTAAGGCCGAATCGACAGCCTCCGCTGCATATCTCCACTTTTCCGGATCTTTCTGCTGGCTGAACAACTTCTCGCCCTTACTATTCACAAAACCGCTATAAGCCGGGTTACCGTTGAACAAAGGCGAAGCTGCATAAAACAAGGTCATCGCCTTCAAGGCTGCAGCCGACTCCAGGCTATGGTAAGCCCACCGGCTTCTCTCTTTATCTTTCATCAAAGGCAAATCTTTCATCGCTTCATCCAAAAGGCTTACAATCTCTTCAACACAAACATCTACCGGACTTCTTTCCTTTTTCATATCCTCGACCGGAACACCCGGATCGATATTCTCGTCCATCACAACAAAAGGTCCGTAATGACGCAAAAGCTCAAAATAATAATAGGCTTTCAAAGCCTTGATTTCAGCTACCCACAACTTCTTTTCAGCATCCGTCATATTATAAACTCCCCACACTTTTTCAAGAAAAGTATTACAATAACGGATACTGTTATACACAGCATCCCGACGCCACATATTACAGTATGGATCGAACGTACGCTGCAGACCATCCGCGATATACAAACCACTCCAGTTAAAACCGCTCTCCCGCAAATAAGTTCCCGCAACCACTTCATCCGTCCCCATATAAGCCGGATTCGAAATTACGGAAGTGGTAAACGGACTGACCCAGAAATGACAATACTTGAACCAATTCTCCGTTTGGTCCCGTTTCTCAAAGTTACTCTCGATACTTTCAATATTTCCCTCCGGTACAACATCCAAAAATGTACACCCCGGAAATAACAAGACCAAACCAATCAATAATATATTTACATATTTCATAGATAACCACCTTATATTTATATTAGAAACTAAAGTTTAACCCAACGGTATAAGTCTTTTGTATCGGATAGTTAAACGCATCCTCACCCAACTCGACATCCCAAAGCTTGAAATTGGAAATCAGGAAAGGATTGTTCGCCCGCACAAAAAACTTCATATTTTGCAGTCCCCAACGTTCCATCAATTTCTTTGGCATATTGTACGCCAACTCCAACGAAGTACATCTCAGGAAACGGCATTCCCGCATGAAATAAGTACTCTTGCGAACCTCTGTTGCATTTTTATTATACCAATCCTCCTCCGGCGAATGTTCAATCAAATTTTGGGTCGATAAACGAGGCCAGAAAGGTTTCCGGATCATATTATCTTCCGACCAGTGATCCTTATAAATAGCTGTCAACATCGCATGGTCATCCACAAAAGGAGACAATTCGCTCGGGTCCATAAAGAAAGAACGTTTCCCCGACCCCTGAAAAGCAAAACTGAACTCAAAATTACTGTAATTGACAAAACCTGAAAAGCCATAGGTCACACGCGGAGTCTCCGGAAAACCGATATAAGTCACATCATTCACATCAATCTTTCCGTCGTTATTCAAATCCCGGTAACGGATATCTCCTGGCTGGGGCGATCCTGCCTGTACCGGAGCATTTTCGATTTCCGCCTGATCCTGGAAGAGTCCGTCCGAAATATAACCGATTTTCTGCGAAATCTCTTTCCCCACCATTCTTTGCCATGCCGGCTTATTCATCGCTTCCTCGATTTCTTTATACACAACCTTATTATAAGTCAAAGTACCGTTCAGAATCACCCACAAATCTTTGTTAAAAGCATGCTGGATCTTACCCGAAAAGTCTATACCCCTCGACCGGGCCTTACCCATATTATCCAATTGTGGAAGAGCAATACCCGCATGTGCCGGAACAGAGGCACGGTAGCCAATGATATTGTGACGGATCTCCTGGTAAGCATCCAGATTAAACTCAACAACCCCTTTGAACAACTTGGTCTCCAAACCGAAATTCACCTGCTCCGCCACTTCCCACTTCAAATTCGGATTCGCATATCCCTGTACAATC
Organism: Odoribacter sp.; assembly: GCF_985060555.1. Taxonomy (NCBI): domain Bacteria; kingdom Pseudomonadati; phylum Bacteroidota; class Bacteroidia; order Bacteroidales; family Odoribacteraceae; genus Odoribacter; species Odoribacter sp. The sequence goes on from NZ_CFKYFN010000037.1 coordinate 112,623, forward strand.
CTGTAAATCGTTGGTCTGCCTCCCGGTTCCGGATTCAATACATTCGTCAAGGTACCCATCGTCTGCAAAAACAAAAAGCGGGGAACCTTAATCACTCCGTCGTTGCCTACCTTGCCATACGAAACCCGCAGCTTCAAAAAGTTCAGCCAATGGGCTGTCCCGTTCATAAAGGGTTCGCTCGATATCACATACGCCAGGCCACCTGCCGGGAATAACCCCCAACGGTTACTCTTTGCAAAACGTTCCGATGCGTTATAACCAAAACTTGCCTCTACAAAATAACGGTCTTTAAACCCATACGTTCCACGCATTGAAAACATCATGTTCCGTTGCGGCATACCTGTCAAGACATTAGACACCGGCGTAAACGTATAATCTTGTGCCTGGAACACTCCTGTCAGTGAGGTCTGATGCTCTTTCCATGCTGCCGTATGCAAAGCACGTGCCTCATACGTAACACGCGTCTCTGTCGTCGAAGCCTTGGCTGTGGGGTCTATGGACAAGGCATAACTGGCACCAAAAGGAGACAAATCCTGCAACCGGTGTTTGCCTGTTTCAAAATCATAATTCAACAAAGAATATTTGAAAGGATTGGTTGTAAAACCAGTTGTATAATATCCGGCCTGTGACACTGCCACACTCCCCCGCAACTCCAACCCCTTTACCAGGCTCGATAAGTTATGGATATACTCCGCCCGATTGGTCGTAGAATAGCGAGTCCGTTCCAGATATCCTTTCTGAATCATCATATAAGGATTCTCCTGATTTGCCTCTGTCGTACCGAAACGCAAATGCGGCCACCCATAATTCTCATCTCCCGGATATAAAGGGGCAAAATCTACCGGCGAAGCATTAAACGCTAACTCATACGCCTGATTGACACTAGTCAAAGGACCATGGTATTTATCTATAGTTGTCGACGAATTAATCAATAATTTAATACCGGCTTTCAAATCAATCGTCAAATTCACACGAAAAGCCGTTTGATTATTCGTAATATTACAATCGAAGTCATTCAACTTATCTGTCTTCAACATCCCCTGATCACGGTTGTAATTCACCGAAGCATAGTACTGAATTACCTTCGAACCTCCCCGGATATTCAAACCCGCATGGTGGTTCACATTATAGTTTTTGAATAAAATCTTATACCAGTCATTCGCCGGATAAACCCAAGACGGATACTTTCCCGAGCGGGTCCGGTTGATACGTTCCACACTATATTTCGGCGTTGCCAACGGATCCCGGGTCAAAAGCGCCCGGTTATACATTTTCATATAATCCACCGGATCCACCACATCGATACGCTTTGTCGGCATTGAAAACACCGTCTCGTAACGTGCTGTCGCATACACACTCCCCTCCTGTCCTTTTTTCGTCGTCACCAAAATCACTCCGTTCGCACCACGTGCACCGTACATCGCCGTAGCCGAAGCATCCTTCATCACACTGAATGTTTCGATATCTTCCGGAGCTATACGTGCCAAATCCAGCTTCGACGATTCTACGCCATCCAACAAAATCAAGGGGTCCACATTCGCCCCTGTCTGAAACGACGTAATACCACGGATATAAAATTTCGTATTCATTTCATCTTCCGTTAAAGCCGCCGGCAATCCCCCTGTCTGCCAGCCTACCATACCGGCGATCTTACCGGCAAAGCTGCTTGTCAAGTCACTGTTTGACGACTTCAGGTCCATCGGACGTACTGTCGTAATTGCCGACACGACACTCTCTTTTTTCTGTTGTCCGAAAGCCACCACCGTCACCTCTTCCAAATCCTCCGACGCCGGACTCAAAATCACGTTCAAATGTTTATTCTCCTTCACCGGCACCACTTCTGTTTTATAACCGATAAAAGATATCGTCAATACATCGTCCGGACGAGTCATCAAAGAATATTTACCGTCGACATCCGTCGCCACACCTTGTGTCGTTCCATGAATCACAACTGTAGCCCCAACCACTGGATTACCATCCTTATCCGTCACCTTGCCACTCACCGTAATCATCTCTATCTTCGCCACCTCCTGCTGTACCCGTCTCTCACGAATCGTAATCAAATCCTGCTGAATAGCATATTCCAGCCCTACCGGCGTCAATACCTGTTCCAACACCTCCCGCAGATCTAAATTACGTGCCCGCACACTCACTCTACCCTTCGATTTCACCAGCTCGCTGTTGTAAAAAAAATCATACTTCGTTTGCTTTTTCAACTCGGTTATCACCTCATTCAGCGTGACATCCGTCATGTTCACCGTAACCATCGCTCTCTCCTGAGCATGTCCCCTGTAACCAGAAACGAGACAGGTACTCCACAACAGGATTACCAGAAAAGTTTTTAAGATTAACATCCGCCTGCACACAAAATGCCCTGGCGATGCTGTGTCCTGCATTTTTTTCATAAATTTGCTGTGTTTAAATTAAAATTGAATACCTCCGTTTCTTGCAAGGATTTCCGGAGGTATCTTGAACTCCGGCAGGCAGAGGATTGATCAGATCCACTGCCTGCTTTTTCTTTTATCTCTTCCGGACCAAAATCCGGTCATTCTTCACCTCAAACACGACATCCCCCGTGTATTCCAACATCTTCACCAAATCCGCCACCGTCTCATAGCGCTGCAAGCGCCCACTGAACTTTAACCGTTTCAATTCCGGTTCTTCAAAATCCACTCCTACAGCATACCACCGTCCCAGCAACGGCATCAATTCCCCCAACTCCATCTCCTCAAATTCATAATACCCGTCTTTCCACGAGGTAAACAAATGTGTGTCCACCTTTTTATACTCAGTCTCACCCGTTCCCTTCGAATAAGCCACCTGCATTCCCGGTTCCATCACAAACAACCGACCTCCGCAAACCGCTTCTACCTTCCCCTCTACCAAAGTTGTCCTGACCCACTCCCCTTCCGGGTAAGCATTCACATTGAATACAGTCCCCAATACCTTCACCTCCACCTCCTCCGTTTTCACCACAAAGGGATGTTCCGCATCCTTTGTCACTTCCAGATAAGCTTCCCCATTCAAATACACTTCCCGGCTCCCTCCTTCAAAATGATCCGGATACCTCAACGTCGTCCCCGCATTCAAAAATACCTTGGTCCCGTCCGGCAATACAATACTATATTTTTCCCCATAAGGAACATTCAGCGTATAATACTCCGCTTTCTTCGTCTCCTGCCCTCCCAACTCTACAATCAGCGTTCTATTCTCCGTCCGCATCTCTCCGCAACTGTCCGACACCACCCTTACCTTATCGTCCCCCAATACCCGCCTCTCTCCATTCGGCAACACCAACTCTGTCCTACCCTCTACCGTTCTTCCGCCTACCACAACCACCTGTTCTCTTTCCACTCCCCGGATCGATAACCATCCTCCGATTCCCAACGCCACCACCACAGCCGTCCCGGATATCCACCGCAATAAACGTTTCCGCCCCCGGGCCCGCCGCTCCAACCCCTTCTTCCTCCGGTCCACCAACACTCTCCACATCCCCTCCACCTCATCTTCCTGCTGTGTAAAATCCAGTCTGGCAACAGCACCGACCTTCTCCCTCACCCGCGTAAAAGCAGAATCCGTACAGACTTGCTCCCACTCCTCACTTCCCGGCTCAACCTCACCCTCCAACAAAGCACGCAACCATCTCTTTTCCTCTTGTTCTACCATAAGTCTATTTTTTATAAAGGCTTTAACTATCTTTTCCTATCTTCTAAACAAGAAGATAGCCGATCAGGGTGAAAAGAAAAATACTTTTTTTGAAAATTATTTTTGCATCAATATAAACAATACTCCCCCAGCAGTCCACTCCCACACAAAATTTTGCCCTCCTAATTCTAATTTCAACTTCCTGTACGCCAACTTAATCTGTGTCTTCACCGTATTCACCGACACTCCCATTTTCTCCGACACTTCTTTATAACTCAACCCATCTACGCATCCCAAAATAAAAATTTCCCTGCATTTCTCCGGCAAACCATCCACCACTTTCCGCAAACGGGCATATTGCACCTCAAACTCCTCCTCCTCATCTGCCGGCACTTCTTCCCCTTCCTCCTCCGTCATTCGTTTTTCCAACAAATAACGTTCCTTCACTTTCTCATGCACCTGATAATTAAGACAAGCATTTTTCACCAAACGTAACAAATAAGGATAAATAGCCCCCGTACACTGAATCTTCCCCCGCTGTTCCCACAAAGTAATAAACGTTCCCTGCACAATATCCCTGGCTTCCTCCCGGTTATTCACAAACCCCATCGCATAAAAAAACAGCTGTTCCGCATAAGTATGAAACAGCACATCGAAAGCCTCCCAACATCCCTCCTGCACCCGCCGGAATAACATCGCTTCCTCTGTCATAGAATTACTGAAAATACCTGAACAAATATAATAATAATATGTCGGGAAAAAAAGTCCATGTTTCCGAAACAAAAATAGGAAACCGAAGGGAAAAAACAAACATGTAACTAACTTTCTTATCCAAACCTACGGTACCCCAAATTTAACCGAATCGAAATAATTTATTCACCAGGCTGTAATTTCTCTGTTCTTACTTTGCATTGAAAAATAAGGAAAATCACATTGAATAAAAAAGAATATGAAAATTACAATTTTATTTTTAGCACTTATCGCATTAGGGTTCTCGGTAAAAGCTCAACGGATGGCTCTGGCCGATAACAAGACACATGGAACGACTGCAGCTTCAGCCAGTACTCCTATACCGGCGAAAACTCCTCAATTTGTATTCACCAATTATGGGATCGACCTGAATCATGCAGACCTGAAAGAATATCCCCAGCACTTCCTCGGGGATCGGATTGCCCGCAAACTGTATGCTACTCAGAAAGTATATGTCCGCCGGCATACAGCAACGGTAGGATTCACCGATAACACGATGGAAATCTATAAACCCGCGATTTATAACTCGGTTATGAAGCTGGACAGTTATTTCAAAAAAGCAGTCCGCCGGCAGGAAATCAACGAACAAACAGCTACGGCAGAACTGTCGAAATGCCTGGATGCAGCCTTTGTCGCTTACTATGAGGAAGAAACCGGAGAGCTCGAAAAAGCCCTGAAAAAGGCCAAATCTCCTGAAGAAATATTAACTGTTTTCAATTCTATCTTAATCAAAGAATAAATCATGAACCTGACAATTTGTTTATCGGCAGCATTTCTGATTCTCAGTCATGCTGCTTTCTGTATGCCTATCCGTGGACAGGTAAAAGCAGGAAATAAAGGATTATCCCATGTCGTCATCACCGACGGAATAAATTTCACCCAGACAGACACAAAAGGGAATTTCCTACTCGACACCGACCAGGAAGCCCGTTTCGTTTACCTCCTGACCCCGGATGGATATGTGGCCGATTACCGATCGGGAACTCCTGAATTTTATCTGCCTTTGGATCCGGAAAAAGAAGATTATATCTTCCAGCTGACCGAGACAGGAAAAAGGAGTCATCATATCCTGCTAGCCATCGCGGACGTACAAACCAAAACGGATGAACAGTTCCAGCGTTTCCAGACCCAAAGTATTCCCGACCTGCAAGAGATGATTGCAAGTTATCCCCCGGCTACACCGGTCACCGGAATCAGTCTGGGAGATATCGTCTGGGATCATTTCGAACACTTCCCGGTCTACAAAAAAGAAATGGCCCGACTAAAGATACCTTTCTATCCCGTTATCGGTAATCATGATCATGATAAGGAAATCTTGTCGGACAAAGCTTCTGCCCACACCTACGAAAAATATTTCGGTCCGGCTTATTACGCTTTTCAATTAGGAAAAGTCTATTGCATTGTACTCGACAACATCCTCTACGAGGGAAATAAAAAATATACCGAAGCCCTGACGGAGGAACAAATTCAATGGGTAGGCCAACTTTTAAAGTACCTTCCGGAAAATGCTCCAATCCTCATCGCCACCCATTCCCCTTTTTATTATGCTGACCGGGGTATCATCCCCGGCGGAGAAGAATTGTTCGGTATTTTGAAAAACCACCCTGTCAGTCTGATCTCAGGGCATACCCACCTGAATTCCAACCATGAAATCAAACCCGGTATTATCGAACACAATATAGGAGCCATCTGCGGAACCTGGTGGACAGCCGATGAAAATCGTGACGGTACCCCTAACGGTTATGATGTTTTCGAAATTACAGGCTCGGAAATAGAATGGTTTTATAAATCCGTAGGCCATGAGCGCAACTGGCAATTTAAAGTATTTCCCCGGGGAACTGTGAAAGAAAAACCGAACAGCGTCATTGCCAAGGTCTGGAACTGGGATAAAAAATGGCAGGTGAAATGGTATGAAGACGGAGCCGCTAAAGGGGCAATGCAACGTTTTAACGGCTATGATCCCGATTATCTGGAATATGTCGGCCGATTGAAGACCGAGAAATATACCCAACCCCAGGAATCTTTCTTTTATTTTGAAGCTACTCCATCTGAAAAAGCCCGGGAAATCGAGATCGAAGTCACCGACCGTTTCGGACATATTTTTCCCCGGCAAAAAGTGGTACTCCTCCCCGATAAATAAACCTTCCGGCCATGAAACCGGTATACTCCCACAGCCTCCGGTATAACTCATTCAACAATAAAACAGCCGGAAAACAGCACAGGGGATGGTCTGGAAAAACCGTTGTCTGACCGGCACAAAGCCGCCGGATACAGTTTGGGGAAGCTATCACTTCCCCTCCAATTTTCACAACAAAGCTACCGGTCCGGCTTTAAAAGCTGTAGGCCTACAATCTATAAGCCCCTCCGGAGGCCCTGTCCCTGTCCGAATTTTATTTCCGGTCCAGCAGCAATAACTCTTCAAGATGTGTCCGGTCATTCCAAAGCCGGGGCACTTTGTGTTGTCCTCCCAGTTTACCTTTCTCTTTAAGCCAGTCGTTGAAAAGTCCGGGACGGGCGATATGCAGGCGTAAACGCTCCAGAGATAACAACCGTTTGGCTTCATAATCGGAATTTAATTTTTGAAGTTCCTGATCCAGGATACCGGCAAAATACTCCGGATCGGCAGGAGGTGTATTGAACTCGATCAACCATTCGTGAGCGCCTTTTTTCCCTTCTTCCATAAAGACAGGAGCCGCAGTAAATTCGTAAACATCTGCGCCGGTCTCTGCACATGCCCGTTTGAGCGCTTCTGTTGCATTATCGATGATCAGTTCCTCTCCAAAAGCATTGATAAACAATTTTGTGCGACCGGTAATCCTGAACTTATACGGTTTAACCGAAGTAAATTGAATGGTATCTCCGATCATATAACGCCATAACCCTCCATTGGTCGTAATGATAAGCGCATAATTGACCCCGGTTTCCACTTCTTCCAATAATAAAGTCCGGGGTTTGGTTTTACCGAGCTCACTCATAGGGAGAAATTCATAGTAAACCCCATAGTCCAACATCAGCAACATAGAAGCATCTTCCGGATCATCCTGTAAACCGAAGAAACCTTCCGAAGCGTTGTAGGTTTCCAGATACTTCATCTTAGGATCGGGCAGAAGACGTTTGTATTGTTCCCGGTAAGGAATAAAACTAATCCCACCATGAATAAACAACTCCAGGTTAGGCCACACTTCATGCAGGTTGCTTTTTCCTGTTTTTTCTAAAATTTTATGAATGACCGTCAGAAACCAGGAAGGAACTCCTGCCAGGCAACGGACATCTTCTTTGATCGTCGTCTCACATATCTTCTCGATTTTCTCCTCCCAATTACTCATCAGCATGATAGATGAATCGGGGGTTTTCATCATATTGGCCCAAAAAGGGGTATTAGAAATCATAATGGCCGACAAATCACCGTACTGGCAATGGCTATTACTTTTAGAAACCTCGCTACTCCCCCCCAAAGCCAGAGTCTTTCCACTAAATACCTGTGCTTCCGGATAGAGCCTGTTAAAAATAGCGATGACATCTTTTCCCCCTCTGAAATGACAATTTTCAAGTACAGAAGGACTTACCGGGATGAACTTACTTTTGGCATCGGTAGTCCCCGACGATTTGGCGAACCATTTGATCTCTTCGGGCCAAAGCAAATTATTCTGCCCTTCCATAGTCCGCAGGACCAGATCCCGGATGTCTTCATAATGGACGATCGGTAAACGCTCCCGGTATTGTTCGGCAGTCAAAATAGTGTTGAAGTGATATTTCCGACCATATTCGGTGTTTGCTGCCAGAGTTAATAATTCCTGTAACGTATCCCGTTGTACTTTTATCGGATTGGCCTTGAAAAAGTCAATCTGTGCCAACCGTTTCTGGGTGAAAATACTTAATATCGAATTGATGAAAGCCATATAAAAAGTAAAAGTTTAAAAGGTAAAGGCTAAAAGCAATAAACTAAATACAAAAGAAGGGAGCAAGTTTTAATGCATAGGTTCTTATTTTAAAATTGAATTTTTAACTGTGAGTCCAATAAAGTAAAACTGGTACGATGAAATTCCGTAACTCCAGCCTGTTCGATTCCTTTCCGGTGTTCCTGTGTCGGATACCCCTTGTTTTTTTTCCAATTGTAAACGGGAAAAAGAGCATGAAGGTTTTCCATATATTCGTCCCGGTGAGTTTTTGCAAGCACGGAAGCCGCTGCTATGGACATATATTTACCGTCACCTTTAACAATACAAAGGTGAGGAATATCTCTGTATTTTTTAAAACGGTTACCGTCGACAATGATGTGTCCGGGGCGTACTTTCAATTGGTCTAAAGCCCGGTGCATCGCCAGAATAGAAGCATTCAGAATATTGATCTTGTCGATTTCGTGATTATCGACACTAGCCACAGCCCAAGCCAAAGCTTCCCGTTCGATGACCGGACGGAGCCCGGCCCGTTGTTTTTCCGAAAGCTGCTTAGAGTCATTGAGCAATTCGTTGGAAAAATTATCCGGCAGGATTACGGCAGCAGCAAAAACAGGACCTGCCAGACATCCCCTCCCGGCTTCGTCACATCCGGCCTCTATACTGTGATAATCGTATTTTAGTTCTAACATAAGCAATTAAACTAAGGCATAGACATTATAAACTTTCGCCCAATTAATTCTATCTTTGCAAAGATAATTATTTTCATTTTTTTATATTCAATTTTCAACGATTATGTGGTCGAAGGAGGAAGCAAAAGAGCTTAAAATCAATTTTTGGAATGGATTTAAACGCTATTGTTCCAAACATAAGATTTACCGGAAATGGGTGTTGACAGGAGTTAAAATCAAGTCTACCCAACTCAAATTTTATGCCGATGAACAAAAAGCTCTGGTATTGTTCCAAATCGACCATAAAAACGATTTGAGAAGATACGAAATCTACGAATGCTTTCAGTCTTACCGGAAACTCATGGCAGCGGATTGCGGGGAGGATCTGCATTGGGACGAAGATTACCTCGGCATGGGCGAACGCCCGTTAAGTGTGATTTATTTCGAATTGAAAGATGTCAATCTATACCATCCCGCGGACTGGGATAAAATATATGCTTTCTTCGCTGAAAAAATGCCGTTATTGGAAGAAGCTTACTGGGAATACCGCGATCTGATCAATGAGAGGATAAAAAATAGTTGAGTCGTGACGGGTTAACGGAATCTTCACTTTTTTGTAATGATTCCGTTTTTTCTTGAATATACTTTTACACCTGTAAAAAATAATTAAAATTACTATGAAAAGTAGGTGTAAAATCAGTATGACAAAACGAATTTTTACGACTTTATGGGTCTTATGTCTTGCCTGTAAGTTAGGTTTCGGGCAAGATATGGTGTTATCGGGCACCGTTAAAGATGTACAGGGAAGTCCGATGCCCGGGGTAGCCGTCCTGATAAAAGGAACAACGCTGGGAGTGGTAACACAAAATGACGGAACTTATTCTTTATTTATGGGGCAAGCAGATAAAGATGCAGTGCTCGTTTTCAGCTTTTTAGGCTTTAAAACACAGGAATTGAAATGGAACGGCAAAACAGTGATCGATGTTACCCTGGAAGAAGAACGGCAAGAACTGGAAGGCGTAGTAGTCACAGCTTTAGGGATTAAGAGAGAAGAAAAAGGCCTGGGCTATTCCACCCAAACCGTTACTGAAAAGATGATGTCCGATGCGACACCGACCAACTGGGCTTCTGCATTGGTCGGAAAAGTAGCCGGAGCAAATATCCTGTCGACTTCTTCCGGTCCGATCTCCTCCGCCCGGATTACTTTACGCGGGGATGCTTCTCTGAATATCGACGGCAACAATGCCTTGATCGTATTGGACGGAGTGCCTTTAAACAGTCAGATGACAGGTGATGGCTCGAACTCCTACGGAGCCGGAGGTGGTGGTGACGTACCGGTAGATTACGGGAATGGCATAGCCGATATCAATCCGGATGACATCGCCAGTATCCAGGTGCTGAAAGGAGCTACCGCAGCTGCTTTATACGGAAGCCGGGCAGCCAATGGAGTGATGCTCGTGACGACGAAATCAGGCGTGAATAAAAAGAAAAAATACCTGGGAGTGACTTTTAATTCCAACTCCAGTTTCGACCGGGTATTACACTGGCCTGAATTCCAGGAAGAATATGGTCAAGGTGATTTAAAGACCAATGCTTCGGGCAAACTGTATTACTCTTACGGAGATTCTGAAGACGGAGCCGCTTCAGGCAATGTAGCTCTTTCGTTCGGGCCTAAACTGGACGGTTCGCTCTATTATCAATACGACCCCGAAACCCAACAGATGGGTACGGTCCGTACCCCATGGGTGAAGAGAAATCATCGTAAAGCATTCTGGCAGACAGGTTATACACTCGTCAACAGTATTGCGATCGACGGTTCGTCGGAAAAAAGTGCCGTTCGCCTATCGCTTACTTATACCAAAAATGAGTGGATCATGCCGAACACGGGTTTTAACCGGATCGCCGTATCGGGCTCCTTCCAAAACCAGGTAACCGATAAGTTAAGAGTTTCCGCCAAGGTCAATTATGTCAAACGGCAAAGCGATAATCTGCCGGCAACGGGATATAACAACTCCTCTATCCCTTATTTTATGATCCTGACCAATCCGAGCGTCGATGTACGCTGGTACCAACAACGCTGGGTGAAAGGGAAAGAAGGACGGGAAATATTGCGTCCGTTCAGTCCCTGGTTGGACAATCCTTACGTTATCGCCTACGAATGTCTGAATCCGATGGAAAAACACGGTGTTGTCGCAACCGGTTCGATCATCTATGAATTTTCACCGAAATGGGAATTGATGATCCGTTCCGGTATCGACCTGAGTTTCGATACCCGCGAAATGATCCGTCCTTATGGTCTGAAGAATTTCCCCAAAGGATATTACCAGCAACAAGATGTATTCAGCTACGAAAACAATACGGACGTTCTACTTACCTACCGGAACCAATTGAGCAACAGTTTCAATCTGAGTGTATCGGTAGGAGCCAACCGGATGGACAATAAATACAAAATGCAACAGGCTTACGTAAAAGACCTGATCACTCCGGGAGTTTATAAACTGAGTAACGGAGTCGCTGCCCCGATCACCACCTTTACGGAAAGAAACAAACGGGTAAATAGTGTGTACGGCACAGCCACCTTATCTTATGCCAATAAGATCTTTCTGGATGTAACCGGACGGAACGACTGGTCGAGTACACTCCCCTCCGGCAACAACTCTTTTTTCTATCCTTCTGTGAGTACGAGTTTTATACTTTCAGACCTATTCCGCCTACCCGAACAAATATCGTTTGCCAAGTTGAGAGCTTCCTGGGCACAGGTAGGAAATGATACCGATCCCTATAAAACAGCCAAATATTATAATACCTCTGCCTTTCCGGGATCGGCTTCCGTATCTCCCACGCTTTACAATGCCAGATTCAAACCCGAAATCTCCAATAGCATAGAGGTCGGACTGGATTGGCGGATGTTCAAGCAGCGTTTCGGACTGGATCTGGCTTTTTATAACAATATCACCCGGAATCAGATTCTCGACGTACCGATGGATCAAACGACCGGTTATACCAAAGCAACGATGAACTCCGGGAAAGTGCGTAACCGCGGTATCGAACTACAACTGGACGGAACCCCGGTAAAAACAAAAAATTTCACCTGGAATTCAACTTTTACCTGGGCGAAAAATTACAACAAGGTATTGTCCCTGGCAGCCGGTTTGACCGATGGACAGACCATTGCTTATACAGGAGGTACTAATTGTGCCCTGATTGCAAAAGTAGGTGGTTCTATCGGTGATATTTACGGTTATAAACTAAAACGGGCCCCTGACGGACAAGTTGTTTGGAAAGACGGGATCACGGCCCGGACAACCGAATTCGAATATGTAGGGAATGCCTATCCCGCCTGGAAAGCCGGTTTCTCGAACGAGTTTTCTTACAAAAATTTCCGGGTAAGCATATTGTTCGACGGTCAATGGGGAGGTATCGTTTATTCCCAGACTCACCATAAAATGACCGAACACGGAACATTGAAACATACCCTGAAATACCGGGAAAACCCCAATTTTGAAGTCGTCGGTGAAGGTGTGATGCTGGATGAACGGGGGCAGTATGTACCCAACAATGTACCGATCTCTGTATCCAAATACTACGCCGATTATTGGAGGCGTGCCAATGTAGAGACCAACTCTTTCGACGCTTCTTTCCTGAAGCTCCGGGAAGCCCGTATCGAATATACGATTCCCTCGGCGGGGTTGAATAAGATCGGTATCGAACGCCTGACCCTCGCCTTGTACGGGCGTAATCTGGCCATGTGGACAAAAGATTTCCCGGTATACGATCCGGAAGTCGCAACCCTGAATAACGGTACCATCGTTCCGGGTTCGGAAATGGGACAATTACCTTCTACCCGAACCATGGGCTTTAATCTGACACTGAAATTCTGATCATCGTTCGTTAATATTTTAAAAATAGATTTATGTTACGAAAAAAAATAATAGGCCTATTGCTATTGGCAACCGGATGGACTGCTTGTACCCAAAACTTCGACGAGATCAATACCGATCCCAACCGACTGGAAAAAATCGACCCTTCGACTCTGATGACGCCCACCCTTTACGATTTAGCCAATTTCAATTATAACCGGGCCCATAGTTTTACCCATCATTTGATGCAGTTTATGGTCACCACCAGTACTACCGGCGGAGTACATCGTTATGCGGATTTACAGAATGCCGGAAATTCTACCTGGAATACTTATTATCTCCAGCTGACCAATATCAAAGAAATGTATGAATTGGCCGTCGGTGCAGAAAGTAAAAATTATCAGGCGGTAGCCTTGACCTTGAGAGCCTGGGTATATGCCAATCTGACCGACTGCTTCGGAGATGTTCCGATGACTGAAGCTTGCCGGGGAGACGAAGGAATCTTAACTCCGAAGTTCGATACCCAGCAAAAAGTCTACGAACAGGTATTAAGTGATCTGGAAACGGCAAATTCACTTTTCGATGAATCCGAAAGTTTATCTTCTACCGATTTATTATACGACGGGGATGTCAGGAAATGGAGAAAATTCGCCAATTCGCTGCACATGCGAAGTTTACTGAGGCTTTCGAAACGTTCGGAGATGAACAGTCTGGCCAAATTAGCGGAGATGATCGGAAATCCGGTAAAGTATCCGGTATTTGAAAACAATGCAGACGGAGCTTTATTGCCGATATCCGGTATCTCGCCGTACGACTCACCCATTAGCCGGCTCGAAGATTTTCGTTCCAATAAAGCGATGGCTTCCTTTTTTGTAAATACACTGGTGGAGTTGAACGATCCGCGTCTTCCTATTTTTATGGATGAAGCCACCAAAAACGACGGTAGCCAGGAGAAGATCGGTTATAAAGGTTATCCGAGCGGATTTGCTGCCACCGAACGATTCGATTACAATGCTTCCAATATTAATGCAACATTAGGTACGGCACCGATGAAAGTGCTTTTTATGACTTATGCCGAAGTTGAATTCATCAAAGCTGAAATGGCCTGGCGGGGACTGATCACAGACCAGGCAGCCCCCCACTACCGGAAAGCCGTAGAAGCGATAATCGAACAATGGGGAGGGGTAGTCCCCGGAGACTATTTCGACAACCACAAAGCCACATACGACGGGACACTCGAACGGATACTACTTCAAAAACATCTGGCCGCTTTCTTCTGTGATTATCAGGCCTGGTTCGAATACCGCCGTACAGGTCTCCCGGAAATGAAACCCGGAGCAGGCATGGATAACAACAAAATGGTCCCCGTACGGTTCAACTATCCGGCCACCCTCCAACAAACCAATAAAACCAATTACGAGGCCGCAGTAAAATCGCTGGGAGGACCTGACGATATCAACACCAAAGTCTGGTGGGAAAAATAATATCGCTCAACTACACCAGAATATAGAGAAAACCGCTGACTTGCCCGAAGTTTTGGACAAATCGGCGGTTTATTCCATCGGTCAGACGAATGATACCGTACCCGATCCCTTTTTCTATTTAGGGACATTCAGTAAATACTATAAAATTAGCCAACTAATTCATACATAAAATATTGCGAATTAGTTGGCTTTTTTGTATCTTTAGGTATTCCCCCGCAA